>JAFGQQ010000471.1 GCA_016935595.1 Bacteroidales bacterium | reverse complement strand
GTGAATTTTTTGCGCCAATGTTTCAGGTGTATCATTGCGTTCAACTTTACATGATTTTTGAAAAATGATGGCCCCATCGTCATATTTTTCATTCACATAGTGAATTGTAATTCCGCTTTGCATTTCCTTGTTAAGAATTACTTCTTCGTGGACTTTCATCCCGTACATGCCTTTACCGCCATATTTTGGAAGAAGGGCAGGATGAATATTAACTATTTTATTGGGAAAAGCATTAATTAAATACTTCGGCATAAGCCATAAAAAGCCAGCCAATACTATCAGGTCAATTTTAAATTCAGACAATATTACTAATAAATCATTGGTATTATATAAAGTATCACGGTTGAATAAAATTACCGGAATATTATGATTATTTGCCCTCTGAATAACAAATGCGTCTTTTTTATTTGACAGCAGCAAGCTTACCTTGTAAGCATTGTTTAATTTGGAATACTCAAATATTTTTTCGGCATTAGAACCCGAACCCGAAGCAAAAATGGCTATGTTTTTCATTGCAATTTATTGTATATTTATTAATTTTTTATGTATAAACAATGAGAATTTCAAAAAAAAACAATTTAAACAAAGAAAAATAGAATTTTTATTTGATTTATTATTTGTAAATATATTTCTTTGCAGAGTTATTTTAAAAATTATTTATTAACTAAAATTTAAAATTATGTCAGACATTGCATCAAGAGTAAAAGCTATTATTGTTGATAAATTAGGAGTAGACGAAAGTGAAGTTACTCCGGAAGCCAGCTTCACAAATGATTTAGGGGCAGATTCTCTTGACACAGTAGAATTAATCATGGAATTTGAAAAAGAATTTAACATTGGTATTCCCGATGACCAAGCCGAAACTATCGGAACAGTTGGCGATGCCATTAAATACATCGAAGAAAACGTAAAATAAACATTTGTTTTAATTAAATCCGCTCTTTTATGGAATTTAAACGTGTAGTTGTAACCGGAATAGGGACCCTAAATCCATTAGGAAACAACATTGGAGAATACGCAAAAAATTTAAAGGAAGGTTTAAGCGGATGCGAGTTAATTGACAGGTTCGACACAACCCATTTTAAAACAAAGTTTGCATGTCTTGTTAAAGGTTTTAATCCAAACAACCATTTCGACAGAAAGGAAATCCGCAAACACGATTTGTTTTCTTTATATGCTATGGTAGCAGTTGAGGAAGCAATGAAAGATGCGGGTTTTGATTTGGATAAAATCGACAGGACTAAAGCTGGTGTAATTTTTGGATCGGGTATTGGTGGAATTGAAACTTATTTTAACGAAGTAAAGGGTTACATCGAGGGAAACCGCATCCCCCGATTTAGCCCTTTCTTTATTCCACGTATGATTTCAGATATTGTCGCCGGTCATATTTCCATGAAATATGGTTTTCATGGCCCGAATTTTGGAACTGTATCAGCTTGCGCATCTTCGACTAATGCAATAATTGATGCATTAATGTATATTCGCTTTGGCAAAGCCAAAATTTTTATTACCGGTGGCTCCGAAGCAGCTATTAATGAATCGGGAGTTGGTGGTTTTAACTCATTACAGGCTCTTTCTACAAATAATGAAAACTACAAAACAGCTTCACGGCCGTTTGACAAAACACGTGACGGATTTGTAATGGGAGAAGGTTCTGGCGTATTGGTACTTGAAGAATATGAACATGCAAAAGCCCGTGGTGCTAAAATTTACGCAGAATGTATTGGGGGAGGCATGTCTGCCGATGCCTATCATATAACTGCCCCTCATCCGGATGGTTTAGGGGCTGAATTAGTCATGAAAAATGCATTGGAAGATGCCGGTTTAAAACCCGAAGATATTGATTATATTAATTTACATGGAACAGCCACACCTGTTGGCGATGGCCCTGAAGCTAATGCTGTTGTAAAAGTTTTTGGGGAACATGCTTATAAATTAAATATTAGTTCTACAAAATCGATGACAGGCCATTTGCTTGGAGCTGCAGGGGCAATTGAATCAATTGCTTCAATAATTGCAATGAACCAAGGGTTTATACCGCCTACAATCAATCATTTTGAAGATGATCCTGGAATCGACAACCGTTTAAACCTCACATTCAACAAAGCCCAATATCGCGATATTAATTGTGCTTTAAGCAATACATTTGGTTTTGGCGGGCATAATGCATCGGTAATTTTTAAAAAAATATCCTGATATTTCGTGATTAATCATATTTGGTACTTAATAAAACTTCTTTTTACTTCAAAAAAGAAGTTTTATTATTTTTTATACAAAACCCTGGGATATTTGCCAAACAAAATTTCCCTCTTCGAAACTGCCTTTATACATAAATCTGCTTCCGGCTTTCGTAACGGGACCGAATTAAACAACGAAAGGCTTGAATATCTTGGCGATACTATACTTGATGCCATAGTTGCCGAATTTCTTTATATACAATATCCCGAGGAAGATGAAGGATTTTTAACTAAAATGAAGGCAAAAATAGTTAACCGGGATATGCTGGATTTAATTTCAAAATCAATTGGCATTTCAGAATTTATTAAATCCCATACAAGCAATTCATTTTCTCATAACCATTTAAGTGGAAATGCTTTTGAAGCATTAGTTGGTGCTGTTTTTTTAGATAAGGGGTATGAAAAAACAAAAGAATTC
>JAFGQQ010000470.1 GCA_016935595.1 Bacteroidales bacterium | reverse complement strand
TCCATAAATAAAACCAAAATTTTTGCTCGCGAAGATGATCAATTATTATCAACTTCTTAAATTTGGAACTTTAGTTCGGTAATTTTAAAATACCTTTTTCGCACACTCTCAATTGCACTTAACGACATATTATCTTCAAAAATATTGACTAAAAAATCGGCTTCAACTAAAATCTGAAAATCAACCCCATCAATTTTTGAATACGTGTGATGATTTCCAATAAGATGACAAACCCTTTCAACTACTTTTGCTTGTATGTTTAATTTTTCCAGCATCTCGCAAGCTATTGGGGGCCCTTCAATTTCCTGGTATTTACCTGCACTTGAATTATACTTTTTTTCTGAAAGTGGAATGCCAATATCGTGCAAAATAGATGCTAATTCTATAATTTCTATTGTATTTGTATCGAGGTTTTCATTCCGACAAATGGTACTGGCATAGCCAAAAACTTTTAAAGCATGGTTTATACGAATAACATCTTTACCGAAATAGTCGGTCATTAGTTTTAGTGTTTTTCCAATCATCTTTTTTTATAAAAATTTTAAGGGAATTCGAATCACTTGCTGGTTCGGATAAAACTTGTATTTGGATTGAATAATCGATTTAAAAAAAAATTTTAAGCATCATCATCAGTTTCGTATTTTGTTCGTGATATTTTTGATTAACCTCACGATTTCGATCATCGTTTATCACTTCTTCTGTCAAAAGTGATAGAGATTTCATAAACAAAATGACAACCCTAACGTGAAAATTCTTAATTTGGAAATTTATCGCTTATTCATCAAGCATTTTTTTTAAAACTTTGTAATCAGTTTTGCCGGTACCTAAAACCGGTATTTCATTAATTTTTTGAATTTTTGTAAGTTTCGATATGGGAGCAACACCATTTTCGAGTAGATAAGAATTTGCTTCATCAATATCAATATCTTTTGTTGTAAATAACACTATTTGATGTGGAGTCATTTTATCAGAACCCTCTACTGCTAAAACAGGTTCTATCTCTCCATATTGTTTTAACAATATTTTTTCGATAAAGGGAAGACTAATCATTTCACCAGCTATTTTAATAAAACGTTTTAAACGCCCGGTAATAAACAAATAACCTTCCAAATCGATATAACCAATATCACCGGTTTTATAAAATATATCGCCATCAATATCTTCGAAAGGCGAAACCAAATCATCATTTAAATATCCTTTAAACACATTCTCACCTCGCACATAAATCATCCCCGGATTACCTTGTTTTGCAGCTTCACCACTAACTAAATCAATAATTTTAAATTCAACTCCCGGTAAAAATTTGCCTACGCTATTAATTTTTTGCTTTTGAAATGGGTTAAGTGTTAACACCGGCGAACATTCTGTAATACCGTATCCTTCAACTAAAAGTGCATTTCGTGTCTGTTTCTCAAACAACTTTTTTAATGATTCGGGCATGGCTTCAGCTCCCGAAACAATTAATTTTACTGACTTAAAAAAATACTCCGAACCAGCATTAAGCATTAACTTTAAAAATCCCGGAGTTCCCAACAACACGTTTGCTTTTGTGTGCTTTAATATTTTTAATACTTCCCGTGCATCGGCAGGATTAGGAGTGTAAGCAACTTTAACCCCGCTAACCATTGGCATAACCGACAGAATGGTAAATCCAAAACTATGAAACGGTGGTAAAAAAGCCAAAAATATATTATTATTGTTCAACTCAATTGCTGAAAATACAGATTTCAAATCGCTCAAAATATTTCTATGGGAGAGGGGGACCGCCTTTGGTAAAGTTTCACTACCCGATGTAAAAAGAATAACCGCAGTATCCGTTGGTTTGTATTTATGTAAAAATGGCTTTGTATACTTCGATATAATTAAACCTTTTATTCTATCAATAATATTTAGATTCGATATTTCCTTTTCAATCAACAACAGTTTTGTAAAAATTTTTTTTGGTAATTGATCCTCAATTTTACTTACAAATGATCCGGCCGATATAATAATTTCAATACCTGATATATTAATACAATGCGTAAGTACTTTTTTTCCAACTGTCCAGTTGAGCATAACAGGCGTTTTACCTGCCAAATAAGTTGCTGCAATTATCAACGTTGCACTTTGTAATGCCGGTAACATAATACCAACCCGATTGCCTTTTACTCTCTTTTTAATAATTTGTGCTACCACACAAGCCTTTAAAAAAAACGTTTTACGATTAGTACAACCAAGCATGGCATCATACGTAAACCAATCGTTTTTATTAGTTTTAAATGTTTGAACAAAATAGTTAAGAATACTTTCAGCGTTATCAACTTTTATATTATAGATATCCGATAAAGGTCTGTCGAGATAAGATGGCTTTAAATCCGAATCGGAAGTGAATTTTCCTATTGCAACTAAACACAAATCCCCAACTGTTTTAATATCATTTATTTGAGGAGTTTTAAAGGTGCTGAATTTGTTTTCAACTTCCGATACCAATTCCACCAAACTTAGCGAGTCTACACCCAAATCAACCTTAAGGTTAGCATTTATTTTTACTTGCTCAGGGCGACAATTAAGTGCTTCAGTAACAATGTTTTCAACTATAACTAGAACACTATCTTGAATATCATCATAATTAACCGGTAAAACAGTATGTACAACTTCACCAATTGAGCCAACAATTTTTTCAGGCATTACCCTGGTTAGCTTTTTAACCCAAAAAAAATGTTTAAGGAATAATGGCTGTTCTTCACCTTTTCGATTATAAAACACCTCAAGGTAAGTATTTAATGATTGTCGACTCTCATTAGCGTGTTTTTTTGCCTGTGAAGTAATATCTTCAAATTCTATAAGAACATTACGACGAGGAATGAAAAAAATAAGATTTGCGAAAATAAAAAATAAACATTTCATAATCTGAACAAAAAAATCGGGTGTTTTACCATGCCATGCCTTTGACCAAATACTTCCCCACAAACCGGTAATTCTAACACCAATAATTTGAACATTAGATGGAATTTCTTTTACAATATGATGTGCCGATTTTTTATTGAATATCTTTTCAAAACCTTGTCCCGACAACTGACCAGCCGGATATAATACAACATTTTTATTCTGTTCAAATCCCTGAATAACAGCCTGTTCTATTTCATGTAATACTTTTACATTTCTACTACCGGCTTCGAGATTACTAACCCTAATTGCTCCCCAGTTTGAGAAAAAGCTTTTTAATATTGGTTTATCGTAAAAATCTGAACTTATTACAGGTATTACACTTGTACATTTAAACATTTGAGTAATCAAAATAACCGGATCAATTAGAGCCTGATGATTAGGTAATATAAAAGAAGGTTTATTTATATTAATAACATCCAAACCTCTAATGGTGATTTTATATCGTAACGATAACAATACTCGTAAAAGAACCGCTAATAATTTGTAAAAAACCATATTTAACGAGGTATATTTTTTTAAGATTAATACAATGATCAAATATTAGTCGCCAATAAATAATTACTTTGTGTATAAATGGTTTGTCCAAGTATTTTTATCATTTATAAAATATAATTAAATAACTGTTTATATTTAATTATTTAATATTAAGTCAAAAATATAAAAAGATATTAGACAGACTGAACAGAATAATGAGGCATTCAATACACTTAAGTTCTTCTATATCTTATCTATCAGTCTGAAATCCAAAAATCTTCTTATTATCTTCAAAGTCATATGAAAAGTTAAATTTAAACAGTCTCTACTAACATCAAGTTTATTTTATAAAAACACAATTTTTATTTAAGTTAAATATAACAATAGAAACAAATATTGTGGTAATTGTACCCAAAAAATCGTTTAAAATATTAGAATTGTAGTTCATATTTATCACTTATATTTAGCCAAGGTTAAAATAATCTATCATGAATCAATCTAATAGTTTTCCGATAAACTCAAAAAAAATAATAAATGCCTGGTGTTCGTACGATATTGCAAATTCGGCGTATAACTTAAGTATTAGTACTGTTTTATACCCAATATATTATGGAGAAGTAACCAAAATGTCATTTAAATCAGAAATGATTCAATTTTTGGGGTTAACAATAAAAAACACAGTACTGTATGAATATGCCATAGCAACTGGATATTTATTTGTTATTTTGTTAACTGTTTTTTTATCGGGCATTGCCGATTTTGGTGGTTTACGTAAACGGTTTATGCAAGCATTTACAATTTTGGGAGCATTATCATGTATGGGTTTAGCTGCTTTTAATGGTTCTAACATAATACTGGGTATTCTGCTTCCATCACTTGCCGTAATTGGATTTGCAGGGTCGTTAGTCTATTACAACTCATTTCTACCTATCATTGCAACCCCTGACAAACATGATAAAATTAGTGCAAAAGGGTTTTCGTATGGTTATGCCGGTAGTATGCTGCTGCTAATTTTCAACATTATAACAATTGAACAATACGAATGGTTTGGATTTTCGGGTAAGCTCGATGCAATTCGATTCTCATTTATTTTAGTTGGAATATGGTGGTTTGGAATTGCTCAAATTGCTTTTTATTTTTTAAAAGAAAAAAAAGAAAAGATTCAGATTGACAAATCAGTATTAACTCAAGGTTTTCGTGAGATAAAAAAGGTTTATCGTTTTATTGCAAAAGATAAAAAAATGTATCGTTTTTTATTGGCATTTTTCTTTTTCAGTATGGGAGTTCAAACCATTATTATAATAGCAACATTGTTTGGAAGTATTGAACTTGGCATTACTACTACAAAACTAATTATGACAATATTAATAATTCAAATAGTAGCCATATTAGGTGCTATTGTTTTTGGTAGGGTATCAACGAAATTTGGAAATCGCACCTCTCTTTTATGGATGTTATCAATTTGGGTATTCATTTGTCTTTCGGCCTACTTTGTTAAAAACGAATATCAGTTTTATGTTTTAGCTGCATTAGTAGGATTGGTTATGGGAGGAATACAATCACAGGCCAGATCGGCATGGTCAAAACTAATTCCTGTTAACAGTAAGGATACTGCCTCTTTTTTTAGTTTTTACGATAGTACCGAAAAATTAGCAATTACAATAGGAATGTTAAGTTTCGGTTTTATTGAACAGTTAACCGGTAATATGCGAAACAGCACTCTCTTATTATCACTCTTTTTTATAATTAGTATTATCATTTTTAGCTTCACTGGGGTGAAACGAATAAACTCTGATTTTTAATAATTTATATAGACATTTGAGCTATATTTTCGTACCTTTTGATTACCCAAAACTATTAAAATGAGAGGGATATGAAAAGGGTTGGATTTATATTAATAGTGCTTTTTCTTGGACTTGTTCTTTACAGTCAGGAACAAAAACAGGAAATAACAAGCGTTGAAACACCCCGTTTCAACCCTGATAAAAAGCTAATGTATAGCGAAAGCAATACAGAATCTCCAATTTGCTGTTTTATTAAAAACAACATTACGTTTCCATTCAACACTTTAGACTATGATATAGAAGGCATTGTAATTGTAAAATTTATTATAGATGCAAATGGAAACTTAGATTACCCAACTGTTTTACACTCTATTAAACCCGAAATTGATAATGCAGTTATTAATAATAATTGTATTAACTCAACTACCGGTATGTGGGATCCCGGAAAAATAAACGGCCAACCGGTTGCCATGCCTCATAAGGTATATGTTCGTTTTGATATACCGTATAACGATCCTCACGAATTAGTGGCACGTGAGCATCTTTCTAAAGCCATGAAACTATTCGCCCAAAGCGAGACTATCTCGAATGAGAAAAAAGCTAATCGCAAATTAAATAAAGCATTGGATCATTTGAAAGTAGCCGATCGTTATCAGCCTGAAGAAGTTTCCATTGCATACTGGAAAATTCGTGTTTATGACAAGCTTGGAGATACAGATAAAAAGGCTGCTGAATTAGATGACTTTTTCACTCTCTGTATTGATGAATCACATGAAATGCCAATCAATATGGCTGGAGGTGAATAATTTAATCAAATTAATTATTTAATTAAACATAATGCATATGGAGGACATTAACATGTCCTCCTTTTTTTTAACATAAATCTAAAACTTTCCTTTTAAAAATTTGTTTTAATAATTAGAAAAAGAGACGAGCATGATTCGTAAATCATTAACTCGGATAAAAATTCATCATGCGAATTCAATCCGACATTACTTAAAAATATTTACAGATGAAAAAAATATTATTTACACTATTAATGAGTTTAGCAATGACAATAGGAAGCAATGCTCAGGAGATGAGTTTCAACACTCAAAAATCGATATTAAAATGGAATTCGAAAAAAGTAACCGGCGAACATTGGGGTTACATAAAACTCAAAAGTGGAGTCATTACTTTAAAAAACGACAAAATAATATCGGGTAAATTTATTATTGATATGACTTCAATTACTAATGAAGATATGCAACCCGGAGAATGGCGCGATAAACTAATTGGACATCTTAAATCAGATGATTTTTTTAGTGTTGAAAAACATCAGGAATCTGCGTTAGAAGTGAATGAAAGCAGTCCGTTTATAAAAGAAGAAGCAACCATAAACGGCAAACTTACTATAAAGGGAATTACACATCCAATAACCTTTAAGGTTACTCGTTCTGATAAAGTATATTCTGCTATTGTTGTAGTTGATCGAACAAAATATAATATTAAATATGGTTCGGGTAAATTTTTCGAAGGCTTAGGTGATAAAATGATTTATGACGAGTTTACACTTGACGTAAAATTGATTCAGTAAACATTTTTATCAGTAATATATCAAAGGCAGCATTTAATTAAGCTGCTTTTGATTTTTTTTTTATCGTAAAGGCTTTAATAAAAATTCCAAACCATTTAGTTTTATCTCATACAAAGTATTTAAAAGCATTCCGAGTTTACCTGTTGGAAAACCTTTTTGATGGAACCAAATTAAATATGGTTCAGGTAAATCGCAAATAATCCATCCTTTATATTTTCCAAATGGCATTCTCATTTTTGTAAGTTCCTTTAATAAATTAGGATTGAACCCTGATTGCTCTTCCATCATTTTTAGTTGCAAAAAAACATAAAAAAATCGATAAAATTATCATCTTATGTCTTCTCAAATAAAAACGCAAAAAAAATTCTCGTTTTTTTCAGCTTGAAATTCTTACTGAAAGCTGCATAAATATTGAGTTT
>JAFGQQ010000469.1 GCA_016935595.1 Bacteroidales bacterium | reverse complement strand
TGAAAATTTTCGAGACCTGCATTTACTTGCAGGTCTTATTTATCAAGACTCTTTATGTTTTTTTTAATATTTGTTGCGGAAGTAAGGGGTCTTCTAATAAATTGTTTAGTAAATAGGTAGCATTAAGGTTTTGTGCAACACCATTTTTTAGTTTATAATCGTAAAAAATCTGCTTGTTTTTTATCTCAATTTCGAAACAGATATTATTAAAGTTATCGGGCATCTCGTTTTCAAGTTCACCTAATGCCAGATCGTGAGTTGCCAAGATACCCGAAGCAGTGAAGTTTAGAATTTTTCGGAGAAACAATTTTGAGCCTGTAAGTTTATCTTTCGAGTTTGTTCCTTTTAAAATTTCATCTAAAATAATAAAAGTATTTTGGTGAGTTTTAGTAACATCCATAAGCATTTTTAAACGAATTAATTCGGCCTGAAAATAACTTATATGGTTAATCAGGTTATCGCTTGTTCGCATACTGCTAAACAATGTTGTTGGTTTAAAAGCAAAGTTTTTTGCACAAACAGGAGCTCCGTTACAAGCCAAAACCAGGTTCACTCCAATGGTTCGTAAAAATGTACTTTTCCCGGCCATATTTGCCCCAGTTACAATGTAATAGCATTTTTGAGAATGCACCGCAAAATCATTACATACTCTACTATTCGCATCTATTAATGGATGTCCGGTTTCGTTTGCCGATAATATTGTATTATTAGATAAAACAGGAAAACAAAAATCGGGATTGTTATATGAAAAGTTTGATAAACTAATTAAGGCATCAAGTTCTCCCAATGCATTTTTATAATCTTCAACCTGATCGCCAAATTCATTAATCCATTTTTCATAACGAATATTTAAAAATAAATCACTTAAGAAAAAACCATTTGACAATATGGCAATGATAACATTGTTACGTTGATCGAACCTGGCCAATAATTTTTTTAGTTTAATAAAAGCTGTTTTAGCACTTTCAGTATTTTCAATTAGTTGCTTTTTTATTTTTTTTAACCGTATTGATTGTGGTTGATTAATATTGTGTTCGAATAGAGTTATAAGTTTATCGTAAATAGCCATTGTTTTGTAGTATCCGTCGATATTACGATAGCGTTTATTGGTTAGTTTAACTTTTATCCCAACCAAAAACAATTGAAAAATAAAAAGAGATAGTGCTATTTGATGTGGAAAAATGCTGAAAGCTGCACCGATAGAAAAGAAAACTGTTGCAATTATAATAATACAGTATATAATGGTTTTTATATTGTTTTGTTTGTATTGTATTTTCTCAAATTTTTTTGTTAAAGATGTAAAATCGAGTTTTTTATCAATTCCGTAAGCCCGAAATTGTTGTCTGAAATCAACCATTTTTTCCAACTCTTTAACAGCTTGTTGGCGTTCAATAATTTCGGAATTTGCATAATTGGTCTCTTTTAGCCAGTCTGATAGTTTATTTTTTCCTTCAAATGTTATAGTTCTGTTAATGGCATTAAAGAGCGATCCTTTTCCAAAAATATCTAAATCGAATGAGTAGTAATGATTTTGGTCGATATACTCCTCTCCTGTTTCAAATGCAGAATAATTGCCCGATATAGCTTCAAGTTCTTCATTATTTATTCTGATTAGATTTTTAATGAGTTGTTGTTTCTTTAGAAATATATAATCGAAATAATACACAATAACAAATGCAATTATTGCTAATAATCCAAAATAAACAGATGATTTGTTGTGGTTAGAAAACCAATTATAAAAGAAATATATTATCGATATTATAAGTAACAACTTACTAAATATGTACCATTTACTTATTTTATTATTATTTGAATAAGTTATAGAATAATTATCTACTCTGTTTTTATATATCAATCTCAATTCCATTTTATTCATCATTTTATGAATGATAAAAATAACTATTTAATTAACTATTTTTTTATTTTTGATGTGGTTTAGAAAAAACAATTAGCATAATGAATAATCCTGTCGTTACAATTCGTAACCTTCGTAAATCGTTTGGCGAAAAAGCTAATAAAAATGAAGTGTTAAAAGGAATTGATTTATCAATTTACAATGGACAAATTATAGGATATATTGGTCCTAATGGTGCTGGAAAAAGCACAACAGTTAAAATACTTAGTGGAATAATTGACGATTATGAAGGTGATATCGAAGTGTTTGGATTACCTTTAAAAACTAATGCAATAGATATAAAAAGACGAATTGGGTATGTTCCCGAAAATGGTGCATTGTACGATTTGCTTACCCCGAGAGAATATTTGAGGTTTATTGGTGCTTTGTATGAGTTGCCTCAAAAAAATTGTGATGTAAGGATGAGTCAGTTTTTTACTTTTTTTGATATGAATAATGTGGCCGATCAGAGAATGGATACTTTTTCGAAAGGAATGAAGCAAAAAGTATTAATTATGGGCGGTTTAATTAATAATCCCGATATTTTGTTTTTAGATGAACCTTTATCAGGATTGGATGCTAATTCTGTTATTTTGGTGAAGCAACTGCTGCAAATGTTGGCTTCTGAAGGAAAAACTATTTTTTACAGTTCGCATTTAATGGATGTTGTAGAAAAAATATCGGATCGCATAGTACTTATAAACAATGGTGTTGTTATTGCCGATGGCACATTTGAACAACTGAAAAACGAAAATGCAGAAACACTAGAAAACCTGTTTGCCCAATTAACAGGAAACACCCGTGCAGATGTTGATAAAGAGAGCCTGTTAAGTGTTTTTAAAAATTAGTGCTTAAATAATTGTTACATGGTTAAAATAGCTCTTTTCATTTTAAAATTATTAAAAAAACCATCAGAATGGTGGGGAGTAAACTACTATCAGCTTGAGCATATTGTTAAAACAAAAATAACTCTCGATTTTAGGCGAAAAACAAATGATTCTTCTGTTGGAGGCTCGAAAAAAGGTGGCATGAAAGCCCAATTAATTGGTTTTTTTATTATTGGAACTTTTTCATCAATCTCTTTTTTTCATATTAGTGATTTGATGGTTAACCTGGTAATATATTTCAGTTTGGTGATGGTAATGGTGGGAACAACACTGATAAATGATTTTACATCGGTTTTGTTCGATGAAAAGGACAACCATATAATATTACCGAAACCAATTTCGTCAAAAACATTGTTATTATCGAGGCTGTTTCATATCCAGTTTTATTTAGGGCTTATTGCACTTGCCTTTTCAATTGTTCCGTTCATTATTATTACGTTTAAATATAATTTTATAGCCGGTTTTTCTTATTTACTTGCAGTTGCTTTTTGTAGTTGGATTACGTTGCTTTTCACCATTCTTTTTTACCTGGTTTTGTCGAAACTGGTGAATATGGAGAAACTAAAAGATATTATTACTTACCTTCAAATTGTTTTGGCTGTAATTATTTTTGGTGGATACCAGTTTATGTCGAGATTGTTTGAAATGGATACTTTAAAACAAATGTCGTTTGTTGTTGATTGGTATCATTACTTTTTACCTCCTGTTTGGTTTGCCGGTTTTGTTAATGTATTTACTTTTATTAATATTAATATTCCGTATTTGATCCTTGCTGCAATTACAATTATAGTCCTTTTGGTTAGCGGATATGTAATAATACAATTATTTTCGAAAGGTTTTGGTAGCATTTTATCATTTCAGGAAGGAAGTAAAACCGATAAAAGCTCAAAAATACATAATGTGCGACAAGGTTTTGTAAAACGTCTGTTTTGTTTATCGGATGTTGAAGCTCAGGGATGGAACCTGTTGCGAATAATTACATCGCGCGACCGAAAGTTTAAACAGGGTGTTTATCCTATGTATGGGTTTATTTTGGTATTTGTATTTATAATGCTAAAGCCCGATTTTTCGAACTTGACAGAGTCACTTACCAACTTTAATGATCCGGGTAAATACATGTTTTTTGTTATGGTTTCTTTTTTTGCAACTGTTTCGTTTTATAATATTTCTTATACTAATACTCCCGAAGCTGCTTGGATATACAGTATTGTACCGGTAAAAAATAAGGGACATATTTTATCGGGGGCTTTAAAAGCTGCGTTTGTGCGTTTTTTCATGCCTGTTTTTGCATTAATTTCGCTCCCATATATATATTTACTTGGATTTAAAATTATACCAGTTTTGGCATTGGCATTAACATTTCTAATAATTCAAGTTTTAGTATTGGTTATTATTCAAAAAATGGATTTGCCATTTACACAACCTTATGCAATGACTCAAAAGGGAAAAATGGTTATTCGTATGTTTTTATCGATGATTATTATGGGTGTTATTTTAGGTGTTATTTACCTTATTATGCTTGTCCCTATTTGGCTTTGTATTATCGTGGTAACACTAAATGTTTTATTTATTCATTTGCTTTACATGAAAATTCGAAATCGAAAATTTAAAATATCTTAATCATTGTTTATATTTCTGCTCCTGTTTAAAATAATTTTAAATTCACTACCTTTTCCCGGTTCTGATTTTACAGTAATAT
Organism: Bacteroidales bacterium; assembly: GCA_016935595.1. Next base: position 2,461 of record JAFGQQ010000469.1, on the reverse strand, counting down.
AACCACCAAGTTTGTGAACTAATTCGTTACATAATGGTAATCCTAACCCACTGCCATTTTCGCCGGTTGTACCAGTAGAATTTTCAAAATAGGTCGATGAAAAAATTGTTTCAAGTTTTTCGTGTGACATACCTATACCATTATCAATAATTTTTGTTGAAATGAATTGATTGTTTTGTTTGCACTTTATTTTTATTATACTTTGGGGATGTGAAAATTTTATTGCATTTGAAATTAAATTTCGGAATATGGTTTTAATCATATTTTCATCGCCTAATACATAATATTTTCGTTTTGCATCAATTTGTATATCAATGTTTTTTGCTTTGGCTATTGGGGTTAAAAGAATAGCAGAATCGTATATTAATTCGTTCAATTCTACTTCTTTAATACTTATTGAGTTTGAAAATGTTTTTGTTAATGCCCATTGTAATAAATTTTCAATTAACCGATACATTTGATTCGTACTCTGATCGAGTAATGATATTATTGTTTCAAAATCATCAAAATCGCTTATGTTATAATTGTTTTTAAGCAAATCTACCAATCCTAAAATGTTATTAAGAGGATTACGAATGTCATGTGCAATTATCGATATTAATTTGTCTTTTTGTGCATTGGCTTCTTTTAGTTCGAGGTTAATTTTTTTTAAATTATTCTCAAACTCGATTCGTTCAGTTATATCGCGAGCAGCGGCATAAATACGATTTCCCGATGGTGTTGATCGCCATTCGATAAATTTATAGGTTCCGTCTTTTCGTTTGTAGCGATTAACAAAATTTAGTACCTGTCGTTGTTTTTTTAGTTCAGATATGGCTTTTATTGTCGACTCTAAATCATCGGGATGTACAAAATCGAGGAACTTATGGTTTTCGAGTTCATCTTGTGAATATCCTAATAACTTTTGCCATTCAGGATTCATACGTATAAAACGCCCTTCGGTATCGGCAACACATAATAAATCGAGTGCCATTTGAAAAAAATGATCTAATTGGGTACTCTTTTCATTTAATTGGGTTTGTGTATGAATTTGATCTGATATATCCTGTATTATTCCAATCATTTGAACAGGCTCTCCCAATGTATTGAAGCGCAATTCTCCTTTGCCATGAACCCATTTTTCTTTTTTGTTAGCAATTGTTATTATTCGATATTTTTTATCAAAAGATTTTTTTTGACCAATAACATAACTCGAATAATACGATAACATCATTTCTCTTTCATCGGGGTGAACAATATTTCCCCACCCATTAATAGTTCTATTATATGTTTCATCTATTTCAAATAATTGGTTTAATTGATAGGAGCTTGTCCAATAACCTGTTTTAACATCTAAAATATATATGCCTAAGTGATATATTGATTGAATTTTGTCGAGAAAAAAAATTGAATGCTCTGCAAAATTCTCTATTCCTGAATTTGCTTTGGGTGTTATTTCACTAAAACTGATAATAGAATGTTTATTTTCTTTATCACGTTTATTATTTTCCAAATTATCGGACATATACAAAATGTATAAACTTTTCTATAAGTTAACACATAATAATAATAATATCAATAATAACGAATATCAAAAATGTTTTTAGTAATTATTCAATTATCACTAACAATAAATTTTCTCCAAACACGACCTTTTTGCACATTACCACTTATTGTATCTTCAATAGACCAATAAATAACATTGTTATAAATACCGGGTTTGGAATAATCAACTAAAAAACCTGATAAGTTTTTTTTTATGGGTAAAAGATTTAATGGATCTGTATCAAAATTTCTATCCGATTCATTTTCAATTTCTTTACCACTGTATATTCTTGTTAAACAATGTGGTGGTTTAATAGCTCTTAGTTGTTGGAAAAATTTTTGATTGATGTTTAAACTATCGGTATATTTTGTTTCGTCTTCTAAATAAACCAAGCCAAACCCTCCGCAATCGCGAACCGACCCATCGGTATTATAAAAGCGGTAATAACGTAATGAATCGTTTAAATAATAGGCATATTTGTTTACTGACCCATCATTGTTATATTGAATTGATTCCAACTCGTTATAACCATCAAAACCGGCAAATGAAATGCCTTTATAATAAATATTTCCGTTGGAATAATAACCAATTTTTAACGAGTCGGTTACTACTTTATAAGTTACTACATCAGTTGATCCGTTTGGCAATGTTACAATCTCTTGTGCTAATTTACTGTTCGAACAACTTGTAATTGTTAAAATAAATAAAAGGTAGAATAAGTATTTAATTACCATGAGTATCGGTTTTATTAATAATGATGATTTTTTTATGTCTTTGGTATTTAATTTATAAATGCATTTAAAATTCCAAAAATATAATAATTACCCAAGTTGGCATAAACCCCACGATAAAAATTACCGAACTAAAGTTCCAAATTTAAGAAGTTGATAATAATTGATCATCTTCGCGAGCAAAAATTTTGGTTTTATTTATGGA
>JAFGQQ010000075.1 GCA_016935595.1 Bacteroidales bacterium | reverse complement strand
TAATAATATCATTTCTTGAGTCATTTTGGGTCATAACACCTGCATAGTTAGCAACCATTCGTGCAGGATCGCCAAGACTTCCGGCGTATCTTTCAGTTTCCTCAATAGTAAAAGAACGTGCACTAATCATTGCCATTTCATTTATGGTTTCATCTTTCCTGTCGTAAGCCTTAATAACTACTTCATCAATATCAAGCACTTTTTCTTCCATTTCTATTTCCAAAACTATTTCTTTTCCTGCAGAAAGTAATAAACTATTAACAAAAACATCGTTATAACCAACATAACTGATTTTAACACCTTGTCTGCCAAGAGGAATTTTTTCAAGACGGAATTCTCCATCCAAATCAGTAACTGTTCCGACTAAAGGATCGGAATTTAAAAGAACAACCGTTGCCCCAATTATTGTCATTTTAGAATCTTTGTCAACAATGGTTCCACGGATCGTCTGTGTTTCACTGGCTTTGATAAAAACATGGAACACGAAAGAAATACATAGAAGTAAGATTAATTTTTTCATTTTTTTAAGTTTTATTTGTTTTATGATTGTTAAAATTTTCATCCTTTATAAATATTAATTAAAATTGACGCAGTAAAATTGAGGCAAAAAGTTAAAATTGGAAATGGATTTCTGACGAAGTGAACAAAATTTAGGATGAAGTGAATAAAATATCCACCGAAATTAAAATAAATCTTTAGTCACTATAAAAATATTTAAATCGCTTATTAGCAGATTAATTGACTATTTATCTGCTTATAAAAAATCCATTCAATAATTAATTTTTTGAAATTTATTTTTTATTATAATCAAATATTTTATTACATTTGTGCCCTTAGAAAAAACATGAGAAATTTGTATACCATAATATTATTAATTCTCTTATTAGGTATTATTAAAATGCCTTAGTGAGAATGGTATATAAATTATCATGGTTTAGGAAAAAGCCATTCTCAACATACGGGGATGGCTTTTTTTGTTTTATTTGTATTATTAAAAATTAAAATTATGAGTGAAAAATTGTATGTTTTCGACACCACGCTTCGGGATGGCGAACAAGTGCCCGGCTGTCAATTGAACACAGTTGAAAAAATTGAAGTCGCCATTGCACTCGAAAGTTTAGGTGTAGATGTCATCGAAGCTGGATTTCCAATTTCCAGTCCGGGAGATTTTAAGTCAATTGTTGAAATCTCAAAAGTTATTAAAAATCCTGTTATTTGCGCATTAACCAGGGCAGTTGAAAAAGATATTGAAGTTGCTGCTGAATCTTTACAGAAAGCAAAAAAAGGAAGAATACATACCGGAATAGGCACATCGCCTTATCATATTCAATATAAATTAAATTCAAATGAAGATGAAATTCTTCAACGCGCTGCAGCTGCAGTTAAATATGCAAAAAAATTCGTTGAAGATGTTGAATTTTATGCTGAAGACGCAGGACGAACAGATAATGAATATTTGGCAAAAGTTGTTGAAGCTGTTATTGCAGCTGGAGCAACAGTAGTAAATATTCCCGATACAACTGGGTATTGTTTACCCCAGGAATTTGGAGAAAAAATTAAATTTCTGAAAGAAAATGTTAAAAATATCGATAAAGCCATCATCTCAACCCATTGTCATAACGATTTGGGAATGGCAACTGCAAATACAATTTCTGGTATTTTAAATGGTGCAAGACAAGTTGAAGTTACTATAAACGGAATAGGCGAACGAGCCGGTAATACTTCACTTGAAGAAGTGGCTATGATTATTCAAAGCAGGCAAAATAATATTAATTTAAAAACTAATATCAATTCAAAAAAAATAATGGCAACCAGCAGGCTGGTCTCTAGTTTGATGAGTATGCCCATCCAGCCTAACAAAGCCATTGTTGGGAGAAATGCATTTGCACATTCTTCAGGAATTCACCAGGATGGGGTATTGAAACATCGTGAGAATTATGAAATAATCGACCCGAAAGATGTTGGTATTATTGAATCATCCATTGTGCTTACTGCCAGAAGCGGCAGGGCTGCATTGAAACATCATCTTGAAAGACTGGGATACAAATATAAAAAAGAAGAAGTAGATGTGATATATCAAAAATTCCTTGAGCTGGCTGATAAAAAGAAAAATATTATTGACGAAGATTTGCATATTCTGGCAGGAAGTAAAGCTTCTGAACAAAGAGGCATTAAACTTGATGGTCTGCAAGTAATTTGTGGAAAATCAACCGTTCCGGTTGCCACTGTTAAATTAATTGTTAATGGTGAAACAATATCTGCAACATCTGATGGCAATGGTCCCGTTGATGCAGCATTGACTGCTGTTAAATCTATTATCAAGAAAAAAGTAAGACTGGAAGAATTCCTGGTTCAGGCCATTACCGCCGGAAGCGATGATATTGGAAAAGTACATATACAAATTGAGCATAAAGGAAAAATATATTACGGATTTTCAGGAAATACCGATATAATAACAGCATCAGTCGAGGCATTTATAGATGCTATATCAAAAATTGTTTAACTTATAAAATTATAGAAAATTGGCAGGAAAAACATTATTCGATAAAGTATGGGACGGTCATGTAGTAGAACAAATAACCGATGGTCCCGATGTATTATATATAAATAAGCATTTAATACACGAAGTAACAAGTCCTGTTGCATTTCTGGGATTGGAAAACAGGGGCATTAAAGTCTTTAGGCCGCAAAATACAGTAGCTACAGCTGACCATAATGTGCCTACACTAAACCAGGATTTACCAATACAGGAAGTTTTATCAAGAATGCAAGTTGAAAAATTAACTGAAAATTGCAAAAAACATAACATTACCCTTTATGGTTTGAATCACCCATACCAGGGTGTAGTACATATTATTGGCCCTGAACTTGGTATTACCCAGCCCGGCATGACTATTGTATGTGGTGATAGTCATACCGCTACGCACGGGGCTTTTGGCAGTGTTGCCTTTGGTATTGGCACCAGTGAAATTGAAATGGTTTTGGCAAGCCAGTGCATCATGCAGCCAAAGCCTAAAAAAATGAGGATTACAATAAACGGAGAATTAAAACCCGGTGTAACAGCAAAAGATATTATTTTATATATCATATCCAAAATATCAGCTTCAGGTGGAACAGGATATTTTATTGAATATGCAGGTTCAGCAATCAAAAATTTATCCATGGAAGGAAGAATGACGGTTTGCAACATGAGTATTGAATGTGGTTCGCGCGGCGGATTAATCGCACCTGACGAAACAACTTTTAACTATATTAAAGGCAGAGAATTTGCCCCTAAAGGAACTGATTGG
>JAFGQQ010000468.1 GCA_016935595.1 Bacteroidales bacterium | reverse complement strand
CACAAGCTCCTTGTAATTTTACTTTTACTATTAAATCTTCAGTTAATTCAACAAAAGAAATGTCACCTCCGTCAGATTGTAAATAGGGGCGTATTAATTCAAGTGCCTTTTCAACTTTTTTTTGCATTTGGTTTTTTTGATTTGTTTCCATATTCTAATTATTTAGTGATTTCTACTATTTTGGTTGGGGCTAGTTTTTTATTTCGCTGTTCAACCTGCGAAATAACCGCATCGGCAAGTTGATCAAAAGCATTGCCCATGGCATCGTTGTTTAAAGCTGAAGGTTGCCCCTTGTCGCCGCCTTCCCTTATTCCTTGAACAAGAGGAATTTGCCCCAATAAAGGGATGTTTTTTTGGGATGCAAAATCTTTTACACCATTTTTCCCAAAAATGTAATATTTGTTCTGTGGCAATTCTTCGGGGGTGAACCATGCCATATTTTCAACTATTCCTAAAACAGGAACATTAATTGATTTGCTGTTGAACATGCTTAGTCCTTTCCGGGCATCGGCAATTGCAACATCCTGGGGCGTGCTAACAATTATTGCCCCGGTAACAGCGATTTCCTGCACCAAAGTTAAATGAATATCGCCGGTGCCAGGAGGTAAATCAATAATTAAGTAATCGAGGCTGCCCCAGTCGGCATCGTTTATTAACTGCTTTAAAGCACCTGTAGCCATTGGGCCGCGCCATATAAGCGCATCATCGGGTTTTACAAAAAAGCCGATACTAAGCATTTTTACCCCATATTTTTCGACAGGAACAACAATTGTTTTTCCATCTATTTCTTTAGCTAAAGGGGTGGCATGTTCGGTGTTAAACATTTTTGGGACAGAAGGCCCATAAACATCTGCATCAATCAAACCAACTTTAAAACCCTTCCTGGCAATTGCAACAGCGAGGTTTACAGCTATGGTTGATTTTCCTACCCCGCCTTTTCCGGAAGCAATGGCTATAATATTATTTATACCCGGAAGTGTGTTTTTTTCGTAAATTTTATGGGCTTTTACATGTATATCAATAACAGCGTTTGTGTCGACATAGGTTTTTAAAACCTTTACGCATGTTTTTTTTATTGTCATTATAAGCGGATCGTTACTTTTTTCAAATATCAGCGAAAACGATATGTTATTATCCTGAATATTAATATCTTGCGCCATCCCCTCCTCAACAATATTTTTTTGCCTGCCGGGATAAGAAATTTTTGAAAGGGCTTCTAATACTTCTTCTTTTGAAATAATCATTGGAATATTATTTAAAATTAAGCACAAAGGTAATATATAATCTTAAACAAATAATTCCTTTATTGGTTCCCAATATTTTTCATGGAAATTGATAATCCTGTTATCACTTATTTTTATTCCTTCACTTTCGAGCAGTTCCTTCATTACATTTGTGCCGCCAAAATGATGTTTCCCGGTAAGCATTCCGTTGCGGTTTACAACGCGGTGTGCAGGAATATATTCAGGTAAAGTGTGACAGTTATTTAACGCCCAACCAACCATGCGGGCCGACCTGGCAGTACCTAGATATTTAGCTATAGCACCATAGGTGGTTATCCTGCCAAAAGGAATTTTTTTTGTTACTTCATAAACTTTCCTGAAAAACGAATCATTCTCCATCGGGTAATTCTTTTATTTCTTCGTCGTTAAGTTTAAACTTAATATATTTAATCGGTATTTTTTCTTTTAAAAACATTGTTTCATAATGAGTTTGAAACAACCTGGCTTCAATATTCCCTTCATTTCCATACAGGTCGTCGGTAAAAGACTGAATCTCAAATTTATTGTATTTTGCTAACCGCAATGTATATTCATAAAGTTCTGTATTATCGGTCTTTAACTGAATAATTCCTTCTTTTTTCAGAAAAAAACGGTATAAATTCAAATACCGCGATGAAGTAAGCCTTTTTCTTGGCTTTTTTAATTGAGGGTCGGGGAATGTAAGCCATATTCCTTCAATTTCATTAAGCCCAAAAAATGATGTTATAAATTCGATCCGGGTCCGCAAAAATCCAACATTTATTAAGTTCTCATCCAATGCGGTTTTTGCCCCTTTCCACATTCGTGAACCTTTAATATCAATCCCTATAAAGTTTTTTTCAGGATACAAATGTGCGAGTCCAACCGTATACTCACCTTTGCCACATCCTAATTCAATTATAACCGGATTATTATTGGAAAAAAATTTCCGGTTCCAGTTATTTTTTAAGAAGTGGTCTTTGTTTAATATTTCTTCTAATTTTGGTTGGACAACATGGTTAAATGTTGCCATTTCGGCAAACCTTTCTAATTTCCTTTTCACCCGTAATTATTTAATCAACAGCCTTTTCTATACTCAAGCCCAAATCAATAATTCCTTCCAGTTCTTTTATCCGCATTGCCTGCTCAATTTCAACAGTATAAATTCCGTTATAAGGAAACTTCACGTATTGTTTATATAAAATTTTATTATTCCAAATATTTCCAAAACCTTTCCCCATCCATTTTCCTTTCGAATCTGCAAGGACACATTCAAAAGTATCTTTCACAAAATATCCGAGGGGTGAAGTGGTTTTAATAAACAAAAACAAATTGCTCATAGGGTATTCACCGGTATTCCGCAAATGAAGATATATGTTGTAAATTGAAACAGTATCTGTAACTTCCGGTTTAAATACAAAAACATTTTCGTGGTTCCATGTATGTTTTGGGATTGAAAAATTTTTATCATAAACATGGCCTGAATTACATGAAATGCAAAAAATGAATAAAAAAATAAAACTGAATTTAATATAGAACCTGCTCATAAATAGTTTTTTTCGATTAAATTACCGTCTTCTTCCCCTGTATTTTTGATGCCTTTTATTTCCTTTATTTTTTGGTTTATCTTCAAAACGGGTAAGGCTTTCTTGTCCTACTACATTTTCATAATCAATTATTTGAACATCAGGGGCTTCTTTATTAACATCCACTTCTTCAATTATAATTCCTTTTGTATTCATTGCAATATATTCATTTACCCTGTCAACCGAAACGGGCAATAAATCAACTGCAACATCAGGTTTGGCCGAAAACCATATGATCCTTCTGAAAATATCTCTTTTAAAACCGTATATTTTTCCACTTTTGGTTTCCAGTGCAGTTTCAAGAGGGGGAAACCCTTCAAGGGCATCGAGATAAACAGGCAATTCATAATTAAGGCAACATTTTAACTTACCGCATTGGCCAGCTAATTTTTGAGGGTTTAAAGACACATCCTGATACCGGGCTGAATTTGTAGTAACCGAAATAAAATTGGTTATAAAAGTAGTACAGCAAAGCTCCCTGCCGCATGGGCCAATTCCCCCAATACGCCCGGCTTCCTGCCTTGCCCCGATCTGTTTCATTTCTATCCGTATTTTAAATTTTTCGGCAAGAATTTTAATTAATTCCCTGAAATCAACACGATCATCGGCTATATAATAAAAAATGGCTTTCGTTTTGTCTCCCTGGAATTCAACATCGCCAATTTTCATTTCGAGTTTCAACTCTTCGGCAATTTTTCTTGTTTCAAGCATTACTTCGTGCTCCATTTCGATTGCCGATATCCATTTTTCTATATCAGTTGGTTTAGCTTTCCGGTATATTTTTTTTAACTCAGTATTAGCAATATCAATATTTGCTTTCTGTAACTGGGAAAAAACCAAGTCTCCAGTTAGTGAAACAATGCCAATATCATGGCCGGGAGAAGCTTCTACCGCGATAATATCATCTTTTTTAAGCCTTAGTTTATTGTTGTTCACATAATAACCTTTCCGGGTGTTTTTAAACCTTACTTCTAGTATTTCATCGTTCAGTTTTCCATCAGGAATATCATTTAACCAATCGTAAACCGGCAATTTTGCATAGCCATCAGAATTAAAATCAGGAACACTTTCCAGTTCGTTCTTCTCTAAAGCCGGACATCCTCGCAATATGCATTCGTTACATTTCATTATAAGTAACTAAATTTTGATTTAAAAAGGCAAAAATAGTGAAAATTACTTCTTTATCAAGTTGAAAATTTTAAGGGCAAGGTCAAAAAATATTATTTTATTATTTGCATTCGATTCAATATAATTATAAGCATTATTAAACTCCTCATAAATTGCATATACATTTGAAGCATTAATAAATTTTGAAAACTTAGATGTAAATTCCTCTTCACTTTTATCCAAATAGGAAATTTCAGGCAGTTGATAGTTAACCATTAAATTTTCACGGATTATCCTTAAACAAAATTCCAAAAAAGCTTTGATTTTTTCCCTTCCCAGCCCCGACATATCATCAATCCAGTTTTGAATTTCCGGAAGGTCTTTTTTATAGCAAGACAACATAAACTCCCTGAATTTTGTAAGATATGACGATGTTTCTTTATTCACAATTAACGATAATGCTTTAACCATGTTGCCATTTGCAATACCGGCTATATCCTCTGCTTCTGAAGGAGAAAGGGAATGACTGCCTGTTAAAAATTTTTCCAAATCGTGTTTATCGATTTTTAGCAATTTTATTAGTTGCAGCCTCGATAAAATTGTGGGAAGGATTGTGCCTGTATTCTCAGAAACCATAATAAACAATGTTTTTTCTTCAGGTTCTTCAAGCAGTTTAAGCATTTTATTTGCCGATGAAGGGTTCATCCTCTCAGGAAGCCATATTATCATTACTTTATATTCTGCTTCATATGCTTTAAAACTTAATTTTCGGATAATTTCATTGCTTTCATTTACGCTAATGTACCCTTGTTTGTTTTCAACTTTTATAAATTCATACCATTGATTTTCGGAAAAATAAACATTATTTAAAAGAATCTCACGCCATTGGGCAATATAATGTCCACTTACCGGGTCTTTTTTAACTTTCTCGCTTGTAGTGACCGGAAAAACAAAATGTAAATCGGGATGTGCCAGTTTTGAATATTTAATACATGAAGGACAAATTCCACAAGAGTCATCATCTTTAGGGTTATGGCAATTAATATATTGTGCATAGGCAATTGCCAAAGGCAGACTGCCACAGCCTTCGGGGCCAAAAAACAACTGGGCATGGCTTACCCTGTTATCTTTCACCGACTTAATTAACTTTTGTTTAATACTATACTGTCCGGCTATTTCTTTAAAAAACATAAAAAGAAGTTGATAATTATTGTTTAACCTTTTTTCACCAAAGGTAAATAAAAATTTAATTCTTATCTTTGCCCTTCATTTTCAAATTAAAACCTTAATGTACAATGCAAACAATCGATAAATTTAATTTTTCGGGAAAGCGCGCCATAGTGCGTGTTGATTTTAATGTCCCCCTGAATAAACAAACTTTTGAAGTAACCGATGATACCCGTATTCGTGGGGCACTGCCTACAATAAACAAAATTATTAATGACGGTGGTTCGGTTATTTTAATGTCACACCTGGGTAGGCCTAATGGTGTAGCTCAGGATAAATATTCACTAAAACATGTGGTCTCTGCCATCGAAAAACTGGTTGGTAAAAAAGTAACCTTCGCTGGCGACTGTATGGGTGAAAATGCCAAAAAACTAAGCGCTGCTTTAAAAGCAGGTGAAATACTACTACTTGAAAACCTCCGCTTTTACGAAGAGGAAGAAGGAAAACCTTATCACTTAGGAGAAAACCCAACCGATGAAGAAAAGAAAACTGCAAAAGCAAAAGTTAAAGAAAGCCAGAAAAACTTTGTAAAACAGCTTGCCGGTTATGCCGACTGTTATGTAAACGATGCATTTGGCACAGCCCACCGCGCACATGCCTCAACCGCATTAATTGCCGATCATTTCGATGACAACAACAAAATGTTCGGATATCTTATAAACAAGGAGCTTGATGCTATGGACAAAGTTCTGCTAAAAGCAGAAAAGCCTTTTACTGCAATTATGGGAGGAGCCAAAGTTTCGGATAAAATTTTGGTCATTGAAAATTTACTGAATAAAGTCGATAACCTCATTATTGGAGGTGGAATGACATATACCTTTATTAAAGCACAGGGTGGTAAAATTGGAAAATCGCTTTGTGAAGAAGACAAACTTGACCTGGCTTTACAAATTCTTGATAAAGCAAAAGCCAATAATGTAAAAGTTTATATCCCAACTGATGCAATAAATGCCGATGCTTTTGATGCAAATGCCAATACCAATTCTTCAAAAACCAATGAAACACCCGATGGATGGATGGGTTTGGATATAGGAAAAGAAACTATTGATGCATTTTCAGAAGTAATTAAAAACTCAAAAACTATTTTATGGAACGGCCCAATGGGGGTTTTTGAAATGGAAAAATTTGCCCAGGGAACAACTGCTATAGCCAAAGCCCTGGCTGAGGCTACTTCTAAAGGTGCATTTACATTAATTGGCGGTGGTGACTCCGTAGCTGCCATTAATAAAAATAAACTGGCCGATAAAGTCAGCTATGTCTCAACCGGTGGGGGTGCAATGCTTGAATATATTGAAGGCAAACAACTTCCGGGTATTACTGCAATACGGAAATAATACTCATATAATTTTTTTATAAGAGGCTTTAAAAATTTATTAAGTTTTGAAAAGCCTCTTTTTTTGTTACTTTTAATATGCAATAAATATCATTAGACACAATTTAATCTATGAGTTCAATTGATGATATTTTTAAAATCAAAAACGAAAGGCAATTTATAAAACTTGCTATTGAAACATTCAGGTTTCAGGCCTACAACAACAAAGTTTATAACCGCTATTTAGAATTAAATAAAATCAATATAAACAGAATAAACAACCTGCAAGATATCCCTTTTATGCCGGTTGAATTATTTAAAACCCATAAACTCATAACCGGAAACAACCCTCCTCAAATAACCTTTTCAAGCAGCGGTACTACCGGCACTTATAAAAGCAAACACTATATTGTTGACATTGAAATATATAAAAAAGCCTGCATTAAAAGTTTTAATTTTTTTTACAAAGATTTCCGGAGTTTTTGCTTTCTGGCTTTACTGCCATCATACCTCGAAAGAGAAGGTTCCTCGCTTATTTATATGATAAAATATTTTATCGATAATAGCAAATTTAAACATGGCGGGTTTTATTTAAATAACCATAAAGACCTTCATTCCAAATTAATGGAATTAATTGCCAAAAACATCCCTATTATTCTGTTCGGTGTAAGTTATGCCCTGCTCGATTTTTCCGAACAATATTCTTTGCCCCCATCAAATATTATGATAATGGAAACCGGCGGTATGAAAGGAAGAAGGGACGAAATCACAAGGGAAGAGCTTCATAACAAATTAATGAAATCATTTAATGTATCAGCTATTCATTCCGAATATGGCATGACAGAACTTTTATCTCAGGCATATTCTCAAGGTGAAGGCAGGTTTTATGCCCCTCAGTGGATGAAAATATTAATACGCGATAAATATGACCCAAGAAGTTATTTAAAAACAGGAAAAACAGGTGGAATAAACATAATTGACTTAGCAAATGTAAATTCCATTTCTTTTATTGAAACCCAGGATATTGGAAAAATAAATGCTGATGGAAGTTTTGAAGTCTTAGGAAGGCTCGATAACAGTGAAATCAGGGGGTGTAATTTACTGATGATATAAAAGCTATATATTTTAACAAAAAGGATTATATTGCGTAAACTTACTTCAAAAAAAATCATTATTTATTATAATGAACCTTAAAATAGTATTCTTTGTTAGCCTGTTCAGCATAAATCAATCATTATTTTCCCAGATTATTGATTTAAAATTCGTTAATATACCAAATGCCGAAAAACTCTCAAGTAGTTTTACAACATGCATAGCGCAAGACTCTGTTGGTTTTATCTGGATTGGCACACAAGACGGTTTAAATAAATTCGACGGGTACGATATATCGGTTTATAAAAATAATAACCGGGATACTTCCAGCCTTCCAGGCAATAATATAAAAACTTTATTTACCGATAACAAAGGCAGGTTATGGATTTCAACAACTGCAGGAATATGTATTTTTTCATACGAACACAATAACTTTTTAAGAATAGCACATGAAGGTTTTCTTGCAAATATGGATGCATTAGACGTTAATGATATTAAAGAAGGCCCTTCAGAACAAATTTATGTCGCCAATTATCAAAAAATATACAGGTATTCCGAAATCAATAAAACTTTTATTGAAGTGTTAAAAATTGAAAAAGGTGAAATCTCTTCTTTTGTATTTGATAATAACTTTAATATATGGATTAGCGCATTAAAGAATGGAGGTTTATTTTATTATAACAGAAAAACAAATCAAATCAATAAATATAAACACGAACCCGGTAATAATAATACCGGTAGTAATTCTATCGCCAAAATTGTACTCAGGGAAAATTTCTTATGGATAGCTACTGCAGATAAAGGCATAAGCAGGTTAAACATTAGGAATAAAACAATAAAAAAATATCTTTCAGAAGACCCCTATGCAAGATATTCAAGTTTTTGTTATGTAGACAAGACTGACAGATTATGGACATGTGACGTAACCGGAATAAAGCTTTACGACGACAACTCTGATACTTTCCTGGGTTATTATAACAATAAAGAAGATGAATTTTCTATAAAAGAAAGTCCTGTCGCCATCTTTCAGGACAGGCAAAAAAACTACTGGACAATTTATTCGCCCGGCGGTATAGGCTTCCGGATGGTTCCAAGAGGTTTTATTTTATTCGATGGAAATCCTTCAAAATTTTGGCACACATCAAGTAATAATATATCAGCTATTTGCGAAGATGAAGAGGGTAACTTATGGTTAGGCAATCCCTATAATGGAATTGACATTTTTTGCTGGCAAAAAGGCCAGACAATATCCTATAACTATAATTCAAAGGATAAATACTGCCTGGGTGAAGGAGCTACCCAATGCATCTTCAGGGACAAAGAAAATATTATGTGGATAGGCACAAACCTGGGCGGTTTACAATATTTTAATAAAAAAAATGCACATTTTGTGTCTTTTCTTCACGATCCGTTAAACCCCAATTCAATTGCAAACAATGATGTAAGGTCAATTTCAGAAGATGGTTCGGGTAACCTTTGGTTGGTAACTCAAGGAAAAGGAATAGATAAATATAACAAAAATACGGGTGTGTTTCACCATTATAACCAGATTAACAATAACCTGTCGAACGATTATGTATTTGATATTTTGTGCGATAGTAAGGGCAATGTATGGGCTGGCACAGTCTGGGGCTTAAGCAGATTAAAAAAGGGTGAAAATACGTTCGAAAATTACTATCATTCGGAAGATGACTCTGCTTCACTATCAAACAATGAAATTAATTGCATATATGAAGATGAACTTAACCGCATATGGATAGGTACAGTTCACGGCTTGAATTTATATCAAAAAAAAACAAATGATTTTAAACGTTTCACTAAAGGATTTAACCATACACATATTTCTTCTATTTTAAGCGATAAAAATAATACTATCTGGGTAAGCACATTGGGAGGATTAACCCTGTTGGACCCGGAAAACGGCGAAACTCATAACTTTGATGAATCGGACGGGCTCCAATCCAATGAATTTAACCCTAACTCGGGTTATAAAAATAATAACAACGCCCTTTTCTTTGGAGGAATTAAAGGTTTAACTATTTTCAACCCCGATGAATTACTCTACAATAATGAAAAACCAAAAATTATTTTTTCAAAATTTGAATTGTTCTACGAGGAAGTAACCGCAAACAGCATAAATTCTGTTTTAGATAAGCATATTAGTGCCACCAAAGAAATAATTCTAAATTACTATCAAAATGTAATTACCTTTGAATTTCTGGCAATTAACATGATCCAACCGGAAAAAAACCAATATGCCTGTATGATGGAAGGGTTCGACAAAGGGTGGAATTTTAAAGGGCCTAAGCGCGAAATAACCTATACAAATTTAAATCCCGGAAAATATATTTTTAAGGTTATTGCTTCAAATAACGATGGTGTATGGAATTACGAAGGAGCATCGTTAAAAATAATTATTAAACCTCCCTGGTGGAAAACACTATGGTTTAATGCGCTTCTGATAATTTTTATTACTTCAATAATACTATTCATTTATTTTTACAGGATTAACCTTATTAAAAAACAAAAAAGAAAACTCGAAAAAGAAGTTGAAGTAAGAACCAAAGAACTTGAGAACGCCTATAATGAATTGGTTAAAAACCAAAATAAAATACTTCTTCAAAACGAAGAGATAAAGCAAAAAACAGAGGAATTATCCAGTCAGGCCGACCACTTAAAATTAATTAACATTGAATTAGAAAAACTCAATTCAACAAAAGATAAACTATTTTCTATTATTGCCCATGATTTGCGCAGCCCTTTTAATACCATCCTCGGTTTTTCATCTTTCCTGAGTGAAAAATACAATACTATAACTGACGAGGAAAGAATAAAAATAGCAAAAAGCCTGAACAAAACTTCCACAAATGCATTTTATTTACTTGAAAACCTTTTGCAATGGGCTGGATCACAAACCAATAAAGTCCAATATAAACCAAAAATATTTAACCTTACAAAGGTTATAAAAGAAAATATTGATTTAATGAGAGATAGCTCAGATAAAAAAAACATTCATATACAATTCAACATAAATCCCGAAATTTGCGCCTTCGGCGATGTTGATATGGTTAAATGTATAATCCGGAACTTGCTTAATAATGCAATTAAATTTACACCAAAAGGTGGTATTATTATAATCGAAACTGAAATATTAAAAGACTATATCAAAATTTCAGTTAAAGATTCTGGTATTGGAATGAGCCGGGAACAAATTGTGCAGTTGTTTGAAATAAAAAAAGACAAATCTATACCGGGTACCGACGGCGAAAAAGGGTTCGGGTTAGGATTATTGCTTTGTAAAGATTTTGTTGAAAAAAATAAAGGAAATATCACTGTTGAAAGCAATTTAGGGGCAGGAACGAAAATCAGTTTTACTTTACCGGCAGATAATTTTTAAAAAAATAGTTGGGAATTAAAAAAAAAGTTGTATATTTGACCGACCGTTCAATCAAAAAATAATGAACGGTTTTAAAAAACAAATTTTATGACTGTATAGTCAGTCAAAAATGCTATAAATTAATATTTACATATATGTCGCCAAGAACACCTCAACAATTTGAAGAAATACGTGAAAATAAGCGCCAGCTGATTAAAGATGTTGCGCTTGAATTATTTGCCAATGAAGGGTGCCACCAGACTACCATTAGTGAAATTGCCAAAAAAGCAGGCATTTCAAAAGGATTAATGTATAACTATTTTGAAAGCAAAGAGGAATTAATAAAAGAAATTATTAAAGACGGTGTATATGATATTTATAAAAGTTTTGACCCAAACTCTGACGGTATTTTAACTAAAGAGGAGTTTATTTTTTATATAAAAGAAACATCGAAAGTGCTGAAAGCGAAAATTCACTTTTGGAAGCTGTTTTATGCTATTACTTTACAACCCGGCGTAATGGAAATAATGGCCAAGGAAACACAGGCCATCTCCCCAAAAATGATGCAGACTTTATTAGGATATTTTCAAAAAAAATACGGCGATAAATATGAAGAAGAAATGTTAGTGTTTCTTTCGCTACTGAAAGGCGCTTCGATGACATATGTTTTCGCACCGGATGCTTTTCCGATAGAAAAAATAGAAAATAAAATAATTCAAATGTATACTTAAATATCATAATTATGGAAACAAAAAAATTGACCGTTAAATTATTACTTGTTTTTATCATTTTTGGGATAACAACCCCTGTTTTCTCCCAAAATATTTTAACAGCAGAAGAAATAATAAAAAAAGCCGAAGACAAGTTCAGGGGAGAACTTACAAGTGAAGGCGAAATGGAAGTAATTATTAAACGCCCCACATGGGAGCGTTCAATAAGTCTTAAATCATGGTCAAAAGGCGATGACTTTTCGCTATCGGTAATCACAGCTCCGGCAAAGGACAAAGGCCAGTCATTTTTAAAGCGATACAATGAACTTTGGACATGGAACCCCACTATTTCAAGAATGATTAAACTCCCGCCATCAATGATGTCGCAGGGATGGATGGGATCAGACTATTCCAATGATGATATTTTAAGGGAATCGTCTATTGCCGATGATTACAAAGCAACACTGTTAGGTGAAGAAATATCCGGCAACTATTTATGCTATAAAATTGAGCTCATACCAAAAGAAGGTGTTGCTATTGTATGGGGAAAAATAATTACATGGATATCCAAAGATGAGTTTTTACAACTTAAAGCCGAATATTATGATGAAGACGACTATCTGGTCAGGACACTAAATGCCTATGATATTCAGTTATTTGATGGAAGAAAACTGCCTTCTACAATGGAAATTCTTCCAGCCGATGAACCCGGCAACAAAACTATTGTAAAAATGAAAAACCTTAAATTCAATGCCCCTATTGAAGAAAGCTTTTTTTCACAACAAAACATGAAAAAAATCCGATAGGGCTCTTTAATGGATAATTAATAAAAAAAGTATAAAATGAGAAAGGCTAATTTAATTCTTAATAAGACCAACAATTTTGCCTTAAAAATTACAAAATTTAATCATTATATCCGATCTGAACAGAAAGAATACGAGCTTTCAAAGCAATTATTAAGAAGAAGGAATTCAATAGGAGCTAATGCTGAAAAAGTCAATAATGCACAGTTTAATAAGGACTTTATATAGTCAATTGTACTTTGTTAATTATTCATTATACATTTTAAGTTTAATAAATTTTAATAGCATATACCAATGAAAAATTACCTCAAACTTGCCTGGCGAAATTTATGGCGTAATAAACGCCGGACTTTGATTACTGTTGCATCAATTTTTTTTGCTGTATTCTTTGCCGCTATTATGCGCAGTTTCCAGCTTGGGACATATAGTCATATGATAAAGTTATCTATCGAATCCTTCTCCGGATACCTGCAGGTGCAAAACCCAAAATACTTTGATGAGCCTTCTATAGATTTTTCGCTTGACTATAATGAAGATTTAATAAAACAAATTAATTCAGTTAATGGAATAAAATCAACTGTTCCCCAGATAACCAATTTCTCCTTTGCCTCTTTTGAGGAGCAGTCGAAAGGCATAATTGTAATAGGAATTGACCCTGAAAAAGAAAAAACAGCATCAAATCCCGAACATCACCTGATACATTATCGTTTTTCACCTGAATCAATAGATAAAATTAAAAGCAGTAACCATTTATCAAACAAACAATTAAAGCTTTTAAGTGACTATACTAATTCATCCTTTAAATCAATTAAGGCAATACAACAAGCTATGAACCTGGATGAAAAGGAGGACGCAGAAATTATTAGTATTATTGAAAAAGAAACCCGCTTTAATGGGAATTATTTACATGATAATGATGATGGGGTTTTAATAACAGACCGTTTATCAAAATATTTAAAAATTAATGTGGGCGACACACTTGTATTAATGGGGCAAGGATATCACGGGGCAAGTGCTGCAGGATTATTCCCGGTAAGGGGCATTATAAAAGTTCCCTCTCCCGACCTCGACAATAAACTGGTATATATGGCATTGCCACGTGCGCAGGAATATTTCGGGATGCCTGGTATGATTTCATATTTATCGATTAACCTTGTAAACCCTGATAATATGCTTTCAATTCAAAAGCAATTGCAAAATCTTATAAACAATAATAATTATTCGGTTAAAAACTGGGAAGAGATTAATCCTGTGCTATTACAACAAATCCAGGGCGATAGTGTAAGCGGCCAGATAATGATTGGCATTCTATATCTGATTGTGTTTTTTGGAATATTTGGAACAATCATAATGATGGTTGCCGAAAGAAAACGTGAGTTCGGGGTGTTAATAGCCATAGGCATGTCAAAAATTAAGCTTACCATTATCTTGATTTTTGAAATGCTGATAATAGGATTAATCAGCATTATATCAGGTTTGCTTGCGAGCGCCCCTGTAATTTTGTTAGGTTATTATTTTCCGATTCGGTTAACCGGAGAAATGGCAAAAATGATGGAGGATTATGGATGGGATCCCATAATGCCAATGGAATGGTTTGATAACTATTTTTACAACCAGGCATGGATTGTAATAGCAATGGTACTTATAGTTTGTTATATACCTTTTCAAAGAATTCGTAAAATGAAGGTGGCAAATGCATTACATGCATAAAATTACTTTTTGGTTTAAATCGATGAACAAAATAAATTTTCAAATTAAATACTATATACTATGATCTGGAACTTATCCTGGAAAAATGTATGGCGCAATAAAACACGAAGTCTAATTGTCATTTGTGCCATTATAATTGGAACCGTTGCCGGAGTGTTTACTTCCGGTTTAATGAAAGGCTGGCTTGATCAGCGAATCCGCTCAGTAATATATACTGAAGTGTCCCATATAAAAATCAGAAATCCCCGCTATCTTGACAATGAGGAAATTAAATATACGGTAAATGACTATAATGAAATAAAGGAATTTCTGAAGAATTCTCCTGAAGTGAAAGAATCTTCACAAAGTATTAACCTGATGTGCATGGCGCAAACACCTTGGGGAAATTCCGGAATAATTATCAAAGGAATTCAACCCGAACAAGAAAAAGAAGTTAGAAACCTTTATAAATTTATTGTCGAAGGCGGGGGCAATTATTTATCAGAAGTAGGTAAAAAACAAATATTGATTAGCGATAAAACTGCCGAACAGTTAATGCTAAAAAATTATATGATTACCGATGTAGTAATTGACAGTTTATTAAAATCAGGAATGAAAAAAAACCTGGCCGATAAATTATCCCCGCTGAAAGGCCGGATTTATCGTACTGAGAAAAAATTTAAAACAGAGGTTGGCAATCTTTTATCAGAAAAAGAAATGGTTCAGTATTCCCTCATTAAAAGCTACTCAAAGCAATATAACCTCAGAAAAAGAATTGTTTTAAGCTTTGTTGGAATAGACGGAAAACAGGTGCAATATCCTTTCAGGGTTTGCGGAGTTTATAAAACAACAAATACCGTATTTGACCAGATGAATGCTTTTGTAAACTACAATGAACTGCTCCCTATTTCAGGACTTGGCCCTGAGCAATACCATGAAATTAATGTTATATTAAACGACGGTGATGAAACCCTTAAGTCTTATAAAGAAAAACTTGTTTCACGTTTTCCTGAAGCCAACATTATGACCTGGAAAGAATTAGCACCTGATGCCGGTATGATGGAAGATTTTATGGTTTTGTATTATTATATAATAATGGGGGTTATATTCTTTGCACTTGCATTTGGTATTATAAATACTATGCTAATGGCAATTCTTGAGCGGATTAAAGAAATCGGAATGCTAATGGCTGTTGGCATGAATAAAAAAAGGGTATTCCGCATGATTATGCTTGAAACGGTATTCTTAACCCTGACAGGAACATTTATCGGAATGATTTTAGGCTATTTGGTTATTTTAATTACCGGAAAAACCGGACTCGATTTTTCATCGGTTCAGGAAGGGTTCGAAGCCATTGGCTGGGCATCAAAAATATATCCTACTATTGAATTCAATTTCTTTATTGGTATAACCATAATGGTAACAATAATCGGAATATTAGCATCCATTATCCCTGCCCGGAAAGCGTTAAAGCTTAACCCGGTTGAAGCATTACGTATAGAATAATTAACAATTTAAAAAGAGCAATTATGAATACTATTGAAATTAAAAACCTTACTAAAATTTACAACGACTCCGAGTTTAAAGTAATGGCAGTAAATAATATAAATTTATCCTTTAAAGAAGGGGAATTTGCAGCAATTGTTGGCCCGTCGGGCTCTGGTAAAACTACCTTGCTTAATATGATTGGCGGTCTTGACGACCCCACATCAGGAAGTATTATTGTAGATAATACAAATATTGCAGATCTTAAAGGTTCAAAACTCACGGATTTCAGGTTACATAATATCGGATTTGTATTTCAGGCTTATAATTTAATTCCGGTATTAACAGCAGAAGAAAATGTTGAGTTTATAATGCATTTGCAAGGCCGTAACAAAGACGATAGAAATACACGCACAAAAGAATTGTTAGAAGCAGTTGGCCTGGGTGACCGCTTAGACAGCCGCCCGGCAAAAATGTCAGGCGGGCAGCAACAAAGAGTTGCAGTAGCTAGGGCATTGGCTTCAAAACCGAAATTTATTTTGGCCGATGAGCCTACAGCGAACCTCGATTCAAAATCGACTGAAACATTACTTAACATAATGGAAAAACTTAATAAAGAGGAAAATATAACCTTCATTTTTTCAACACACGACTCAAGGGTAATGAACAAAGCAAGGCGTGTAATTACACTTGTTGACGGGAAAGTCGAATCGGATAAAATGAAAGAGGAATAATTTTTTTATTCAATATATACTTTAAATAATCATTGTTAATTAATTATTTATGAAAAAAATAATTATTTTATTATTATTCACTTTTGAATTCCTATTCTTGAATAACTCATTTTCTCAGGACGAATTAAAAAAATTTGAATTAACTGGATATGTTTCTGATATGACTTCTTATTTGAAGTTAGACTTAATGAATTCAGAATATCTCGACCATATTGTGCATAACCGCTTAAATTTTAACTGGTACCCAACTAACACTATTTCTGGTTCTCTTCAAATAAGAAACCAATTTCTTATTGGAGACCAAATTAGGGTAGACACTGCTAACCTGAAAAAAGAAGAACTTAAAAACGACTTCTTGTCTGTTAACATTATTGAGGATAAAATATTTGTTTTAAATTCAATGATTGACAGGCTTTATTTAAATTATAACTTCAATAAGGTTGAATTTACCCTTGGCCGACAGCGAATTAATTGGGGACAAACATATGTGTTTAATTCAAATGATATTTTTAACGCATATTCGTTTTTTGATTTTGATTATCCGGAAAGGCCGGGAAGCGATGCGCTCCGGGTTCAATATTATCCTTCTTATACATCAACAATTGAAGCAGCAGTAAAATACGAAAATGACTCTTCGATTACAGCAGGAGGATTATTTCGGTTTAGCAGGTGGAATTATGATATTCAAATAATCGGCGGGTTATATAACTCTAAAGAATATGTTGCAGGATGCGGTTGGATGGGGCATATAAAAAATGTATCGTTTAGTGGGGAATTAAGTTATTTTTATCCAAAAGACAATTTTAATGATACATCGGGATTGTTTTATACAAGCATTAATCTTAATTATATGTTCTCTAATTCATTGGTAATACAAACAGAGTTCTTCTACAACCAATATTCGGGTAAATATAACCTCACATTTGCCGATCTTATGAATGATAATATGGATATTAAAACATTATCTATTTCAGAGTTTACTTTCTTCACAGGACTATCCTATCCCATTAACCCTTTAATAAATAGTTCAATTAATTTTATGTATTATCCAGACCAAAAAGGAATTGCATTATATCCAAGTTTTGATTTTTCAATATCCGAAAAATCTTCATTCTCATTAATTGGGATGTATTTTACCGGCGAATTTGATTACACGTTAATCGGAAAAAAAAGAGATAACTTATACCTGGGATTTTTAAGGTATAAATACAACTTTTAAGGTAATAAAACCGTATCTTATACTATTAAATAATAACCCACTTTAAATGTTTGAATTACTTGTAATTCCTTTGTTAATTTTTTTTGCACGTATCGCCGATGTTACATTAGGCACTTTACGCATAATTTTTGTTTCGAAAGGCTTAAAATTTATTGCCCCGGTTGTAGGTTTTATTGAAATAATGATATGGATTACAGCTATAACTAAAATTATGGAAAACCTCAATAACTGGTATTGTTATATTGCTTATGCCGGAGGATTTGCTGCTGGTAATTTTGTGGGAATGATTCTTGAAGAAAAACTTGCTATTGGCTGCGAATTAGTAAGGGTTATTACAAAAAAGGAAGCTAGTGAATTAATTATAAATTTAAAAGAAAAAGGTTATGGCATTACATCTGTAAAAGCCCAGGGTATCGAAGGCGAAGTCAGTGTCCTGTATGTTATTGTAAACCGGAAAAACTTATCAGAAGTAGTCAATATTATTAAAAGTTTTAATCCGCAAGCTTTATATACAATTGAAAACATCCGGTTTGTAAACAGGAATATATATCATAAATATCATAATCACCGAAGAATAAGGCTTTTTAAAAATTAAAAACCGGTTGTTATCAATTAGCAGTATTGTATTTTCAAACAATAAATAATTCTTCTAAATATTCTTATGAATAGTATATAGAAAATTAACCTGGTCGTGTTTTTTAATTTTATTCATTAAAACAGTTACTTCAAAAGAAGAATTTTCGGAGGTAGTTATTTCGGTTTTCATT
>JAFGQQ010000074.1 GCA_016935595.1 Bacteroidales bacterium | reverse complement strand
GAAATATCCGGCCATTCATTACCTGAGAATGTACAGATTTTTTATACCCCTCTTCTTGAATGGATAGACCAATATTCTCAACAACCTAATTCAAAAACACAGGTAATTTTTAAGATGGATTATTACAATACTGCATCTTCAAAAATGATTTTTGAAATTTTAAAGAAATTTGACAAGCTTCACAGTGCAGGAAACGATGTTGAAATACACTGGTATTATTCTGAAGACGATGAGGATATGGAAGAAGCCGGTGAAGATTATTCATCAATTGTTGAAGTTCCTTTTAAATTAATTAGTTACAGCGTATAAACACAAGCACATACTAAAATATAATAATAAGGGCTTCGTGCCCTTATTTTTTTTATTATAAATGAAGTACGATTTTGATGAAATAATTAATAGAAAAGGAACAAACTCATTTAAATACGATTTTGTAAAGCCTTTATTTGGTAATGATAATCTGCTGCCAATGTGGGTAGCTGATATGGATTTTAAAACGCCTGATTTTATTATTCAATCCATTAAAAACAGGCTAAACCATGAAATCTTAGGATACACAATTAAATCCGATAATTTTTATAATTCACTTATTCATTGGGTTAAAAAGCGATATAATTGGGATATTCAAAAAAAATGGGTTTTGTTTTCACCTGGTGTTGTCCCTTCACTTGGATTTTGTATTAGGGCTTTAACAAAACCGGGTGATAAAATAATAGTCCAACCCCCTGTTTATCATCCCTTTTTTCATATCATTCATGAAAATTCGAGAAAAGTAGTTTATAATTATCTTATCAATAACAATGGTAAGTATAGTATTGATTATAAAGGTTTAGAGGACTGCATTGATGGAAAAACAAAAATGATTTTCATTTCTAATCCACATAATCCGGTTGGGCGTGCATGGGATGAAAATGAATTAAAAAAACTAGGTGAAACCTGCATAAAAAATAATATTATTATAGTTTCGGATGAAATTCATGCCGATATAGTGTATAAACCTAAAAGGCATATTGCTTTAGCATCAATAAGCCCTGAAATTAGTAAAAACACCATAACCCTCTATTCTCCAAGCAAAACATTCAATTTGGCAGGAATGGCATCCTCGGCAATGGTCATACAAAATAAAGCAGTCAGGGAAAAAATTGAAAAAGAAATTCAAAACTTACATATAGGATTGGGAAATATTTTAGGATTAATTGCTTTCGAGTCGGCATATACAAATGGAGAAGAATGGTTAGATGAATTGTTAATTTATTTAAATGATAATATTCAATTGGTACATAAGTTTTTTAAAAATAAAGATTATCCCGTTTCATTCGAAGTACCTGAAGCAACTTTTTTATTATGGCTAAATTGCAGAAATATGAATTTAAATGATAATGAATTAAAAACATTTTTTACAAACAATATAAAAATAGCGCTAAACGAAGGCATAATGTTCGGGCCTGGAGGGGAGGGCTATCAAAGAATGAATATTGCATGTCCCCGAAGTATAATTATTGAAGCTTTACAAAGAATAAAAAGCAGTATAACAACATTATGAAAGATTTGACAGTTGGAAAAGAAAGCAGGTTAATTTTTAATTTTGCCCTGCCTATGATTGCCGGAAACATTTTGCAGCAATTGTATAATGTAGTAGACAGCGCTATTGTAGGACGGTTTCTTGGTAAAGAAGCATTAGCGGCTGTCGGGGCATCTTTTCCTGTAATTTTTACGCTCATTGCTTTGGTTATTGGAGTTACGATGGGGGCGACTATTATTATATCACAATATTTCGGGGCAAAAGAATTTGATAACGTAAAAAAAACCATTGATACGGTATTTATCTTCTTATTCTTTTCATCAATATTCATTACCATAACCGGAATATTGTTTGCAGATGACATTTTCATTTTCCTTAAATTACCAACCGAAGTTTTAGGCCATGCCCGGTTGTATATGAATATTTATTTAAGCGGAATGGTTTTTATGTTTGGTTTTAATGGAGTAAGCGCTATTCTCCGCGGAATTGGGGATTCAAAAACACCGTTGTATTTTCTGGCAATTTCAACAATTGTGAATATACTGCTTGATTTGCTGTTTATAATTGTATTTAAAATGGGTATTGCCGGTGCTGCTATAGCTACGGTATTATCACAGGCAGGGGCATTTATAACAGCCGTTGTTTACCTGAACAAAAATCATAAAATAATTCAATTTGCATGGAAAGGGCTGATTTTTGATAAATGGATATTTCGTGAAAGCATTCGTATAGGCCTTCCATCAGGACTTCAACAAACATTTGTGTCGCTTGGTTTTGTAGCCCTGCTTGGCATTGTTAATACATATGGAACTGATGTAATTGCCGGATATACTGCAGCCATGAGAATAGATTCGTTAGCTGTTTTACCCGCAATGAATTTTTCAATTGCATTATCTACTTTTGTTGGACAAAATTTAGGCGCTAATAAATATTACAGAATAAAAACTGGGTTTTTAGCAACTTTTTATATGTCAGGTGCAGTATCAATTATTGTTACTTTGGTTGTCCTTTTCTTTGGAAGATATATTATGGCATTGTTTACAAACGATATTGGTGTAATAACAGTTGGTAACGATTACCTGGTTATTATCAGCTCGTTTTATATCATATTCAACGCCATGTTTTTAACTAACGGCGTTTTACGTGGGGCCGGCGATACCTTAATCCCAATGTTCATAACCCTTATTTCTTTATGGTTAGTGCGTATTCCTTTAGCTTACATACTTTCAAAAGGTTTCTCTTTTAGTTTTAATCTGTTCCAACATAACTTTCATTTTAATTTACCTTTCAATCTGGGAGAAAAAGGAATATGGTGGGCAGTGCCGGTTGCATGGATAATAGGTTTAATACTATCCTATTCATATTATTTAACCGGGCGCTGGAAAACAAAAACAGTATTTAAAAATTAATAAAATGAAACATCCGTGATAATTATTGTCACAAAAAAAATGATATTTTTTATCATGGATGTTCTCCCGACTAAGCGGGACAAGCTATACGACCATTAAAAATAAAAAATAACGTATGAAAAAAATAATTTCATCAACAAAGGCCCCAAAAGCAATCGGGCCTTATAGCCAGGCTGTTGAATCAAATAATATGCTTTTTATTTCCGGGCAGGTTCCGATTAACCCTGGAACAGGTAAAATTGTTGAAGGCGGCATTAAAGAACAAACAAGCCAGGTTTTAGAAAACATTAAAGCTATTCTTTATGAAGCAGGTTATTCAATTGACCAGGTAGTAAAGACAACCTGTTTTATGAGTAATTTGGAAAATTTCAAAGAAATGAACGAAGTTTATGCACAATTATTTAAGGATAACCCGCCAGCAAGGGCAACCATTGAAGTTTCAGGGCTACCTTTAGGTTCGCTCATTGAAATTGAAGTATTTGCTGTTAAAAGTGCCTGAATATAATATTTTGAACTAAACCAGGCATATAAAGGCCCTGCTTATTTTATTAATCTTTGCTTAACGAAAATAAAAATTCCACACCCCCCCCATTTCGGTTTTTTACCGATATTTCACCTTTATGAAACTGTACTGCGTTTTTAACGATTGCCAATCCCAGCCCCGTACCGCCCGATTTACGAGACCTGCCTTTATCAATCCGATAAAACCGTTCGAAAATACGTGATTGGTGCTCTTCATCAATACCAACTCCGTTATCAGAAAAGGAGAAATAAACATTATTATCATCTTCCAAATATTCATCAATACTAATTGAAATGTTATCTCCACCATAATTTAACGAATTCTCGAACAGGTTCTGAAAAATTGAATAAACCAATGCTTTGTTACCTTTAATATGGGTATTAGAATTTATATTACACACAATTTTAGCCTGAGATTCATTAATTTTCGACTGCAAATTCTCAATCACATCCTTAATAATGAGGTTGATATTGATATCTTCAATTTCATAAAGGTTCGATGCCTCCTCAATTTTGGTCAAAATAGAAATATCCCTTATTAAGTCAGAAAGCCGGTCGGTTTGATTCGATGCTTTTTCGGCAAAATATTTCATTTTTTCGGCAGACAGGCCTTTTCCGTTTAAAATGGTTTCGAGGTAACCTTTAATTGAGCTTACCGGTGTCCTTAATTCATGGGCAATATTTGATGTCATTTGTTGTTTGAGCAATTTACGTTTTTCTGCTTTGGTAACATCACTTATCGAGATTTCATAACTCCTGTCGGTGAATATGATACATTGAACATCGAAATAACGTTTATTTTTAGTAAGAGAAATACGTTTTACAGGCAGATTTTTATCAAAAATGTCCATCTTTTCATTTAAATAAGTTTTAATAAACTGGTTAACAGGCTCAAGTTCTTTAACTTTCAGAAAATGATCAGGATTAATAGCCGGTGTATCGGATATTAAATTTAAATATTGAATGAAATGGTTATTCGCTAATATTTTTTCGTTAAATTTTGAAAAGATCGCTATCCCTTCCTGTGATATTTGTAAATGATGTATCAGTTTTTCTTTTTCATTGTTCAGCTCCCTGTTTGTTTTTTTCAGATTATTGTATATGGTAATAATTTGTTCACCGATTATGCCAAGTTCGCTCTCCGGAAAATCAACCGGTGTATCGATATTTTCGTTTTTTCCTGCTTTCAAAGCAAAATCTTTGAGTGAAAGAACAGATTTGCCAATTTTATCGGAAACATAAAATAAAATACCAACCATAACGAGGAACAAAAGAATAATAAAATAGATAAATATACTTTCAGCTTTTAAAAAATCACGGATATTAATTGAATAAATAACCGCAGCCCTTACAAAATAATTCTTGTAAAGTTTGGCATAGTAATAATAATCTTGATTAGTAGATTCGGAAAAACGGATATTAGCCCCTTTTTTTAGATACAATGCTTTCTGAATTTCGGGCCTGTCGAGATGATTTTCCATTTCCCGGTATTTCTCATAAAAACTGTCAAATAAAACTTTACCGTCAGTATTAATAACTGTTATTCGTATATCGCCCCGGGGAAGTATCTGAATAATAGAATCAATAAGCCCGTAATTCTTATTTTTATCAATGCTGCTATTTTGAATGTAACTATTAATTAAATCAGTATAATCATTCAGCATGGTTTCAAGTTCCTGCGATTTATACTGTTTTTCGCGTTTATATTGAAAAGATGCAATAGCAGCTACAAAAAATATAAAAACGATAAAAAAATAAAGAAACAATTTCTGCTTATAAGATGTTTTAACAGCCATACTCTATATTTTATTTAAGGTTTCCTGTTTCAAAATAATAACCGTAACCCGAACGGCTTACCAGAGCTTTCCCATATTCGCCCAGTTTTTTGCGTATACGGGCTATATTCACATCAACTGTCCTGTTCACAACAATAACATCTTCTTTCCAAACATAATCGAGCAGTTCCTCCCTCGAAAAAATCCTTCCCTGGTTTTCAATCAATAACTGGAGTATTTCAAATTCTTTCTTGGTAAAGTCAATTGTTTTATTGTTCAGGCTTACTTTCTTTTTTACCAGGTCAAGTTCAAGGTTTTTTACCGACAGTTTTTTATCTTCTTTGCCTGTCGATTTAGCTCTTTTTAAAACAGCATTAATACGGGCAATAACTTCCCTGATTGAAAAAGGTTTTGAGATATAATCATCGGCCCCGAGGCTAAACCCCGTTAATGTGTCGTTTTCGGTATCTTTAGCAGTGAGAAAAACGATAGGGACATTAAGTTTTCTTTCTTTTCTTATTTTTTCAGCCATCCTGAACCCCGACATTTTTCCCATCATAATATCCAACAACAAAAGATCATATTTTTCGAGTTTTAGCACAATTGCTTCTTCGGCCGAATATGCCACATCAACAGTAAAGCCTTCGCTTTCGAGGTTAAATTTCAAAATTTCACATAAGTCTTCTTCATCATCGACAACCAAAATTTTGTAACTCTTCATTTTAATTCATTTATGATGTTATAATATCTGTTTCCTTATCGATTGATTTAATGCTTTTATGCCGTATATCTTTGCCTTCGACAATATAAACAGTGGCTTCTGCAATATCGGTAGCATTATCGGCAATACGCTCGATATTGGAAACAATACTTTTCATATTTAAAAAAGTTGAAAGTTTGGCCTGCGATTTCTCATTCGGATAGTTTTTTTTAATTACATTTTTTATAAAAGAATGGTTTAAATCATCAACTACTTCATCATTTTTAATGGTCCATATTGCATACTCCAAATCGCTGTTCACAAATGACAAAAGGGCTTTCTCAACCATACTTATACTACTGGTTAATATATTTTTAATAGCATCAATAAAGTCCGAATACAACTTGCTGTCTTCAATTTTTCGTATATATTTTATTATATTAAGTACATGGTCGCCAATTCTTTCCAAATTAATCGACATACGGTAACAAGCCATTAACTGCCTTAATTCCGAGGCAACAGGATTATATAAGACAATTGTATTAATTACTTCTTCGCTGATTTTTACTTCAAATTTATCAATTTCTTTCTCCTGTTTTTTCATCTTTTTATAGAGTTCTTCGGGAATAGTGTTAGATGCATTATCAATAACTGTTTCAAGAAATTTAAGTTGTTGTAAAATCAGGTTCGAATACGATTCAAAATCTTTTCTAAGCTGAACCAGTGCATTTTCTTTTTTTATACTCATAAAAATAATTTTTAAAATTAACCGAATTTTCCTGTTAAGTATTCCTCTGTGCGTTTATCAACCGGATTTGTAAACATATTTTTTGTTTTGCCATATTCGATTAATTCTCCAAGATACATAAAAATTGAATAATCGGAAATACGGGCAGCCTGCGACATATTATGCGTTACTAAAATTATTGTATAATCCTCTTTTAATTGAACAAGCAAATCCTCAATTTTTGCAGTTGCAATTGGGTCAAGGGCAGAAGTAGGCTCGTCCATGAGTATAATCTCAGGTTTGTAGGCCAGTGCCCTGGCAATACAAAGGCGCTGCTGTTGTCCACCAGAAAGGAATGTGCCGCGTTGGTATAGAGAATCTTTTACTTCATCCCACAAAGTAACATCTTTCAATGATTTTTCAACAATTTCATCTTTTACTGATTTTTTCAGTTTAATCCCGTTAAGTTTATACCCGGCAATTACATTATCGTAAATATTCATTGTAGGAAAAGGATTTGGCCGCTGAAAAACCATCCCTATTTTTCGTCTCAATTTTATGGGATCAATATCTGTAATATCTTCATTATTTAGGAATATTTTGCCCAAAGTTTGTGTATTGGAGTACAATTCATGCATCCGGTTTATACCTCTGAGCAAGGTACTTTTCCCGCATCCCGAAGGCCCCATAATAGCAGTTATAGTATTTCTTTTTATATCAACATTTACATCTTTCACTGCAAAACTGCCATTTATCCCGTACGAAATTGATAAATTACGGATTGACAATAATGGGTTTTTTATTTCAGAAATAGCCTCTGTCATATTAAAGTTATATTTTCCATTTTTTCGCAATTTTTTTAGCCAAAATATTCAGGCTAAGCACAATAATCATTAAAAACAATGACGAGCCCCATATCAGGCTAATCATATTCGGGTCGTTATAGAACTCCCAAATTAGCAAAGGAATAGCGCTTGTTGGTTTTGAAATATTAAAATTAACAATAGAACTTCCAAGTGCGGTCATCATTAATGGCGCTGTTTCTCCCAGAATACGCGATATGGCAAGTAATATACCGGTTAATAAGCCGCTAATACCGGATGGGAGCATAACCTTAAACAATATTTTATGATACGGAACGCCTAGTGCAAACCCGGCTTCCCTTATTGTTGAAGGAATCATTTTTAGTGTTTCTTCTGTGGAACGTATAATTAATGGCAACATCATAATTGAAAGGGAAACGCTTCCTGCAAGCGCCGAAAATCCACGTGTAACATTTTTTACAATCCACATATAAGCAATAATACCTAAAACAATGGAAGGGACCCCTTGTAAAACATCAGCTATATTTCGAATTAACCCCGAATACTTGCGGTTTGGGTTTTCGGCTAAAAACACACCGGTAAGAATACCCACCGGAATAGCAATAAGACAGGCCAAGAGGAGCATAAACAGGCTACCTGTAATGCCATTTAAAATTCCACCCGGAATTTTTTCATTATTTGCCAAAGCCACCATGGCTTCAAGAGTATTTGGGGTAACCCTGGTAAAAAAATCGAAATTTATTTGTCTTATCCCTTTAATTAGCAGCTCACCAATTATGAGGATCAGAGGAAGAATAGCGATACCGGTAAACCCAATTACAGAGTAATAAGCAACACGGTCTTTTTTTAGCCTCGATTTTACTTTAGTTTTATGTATATATTTTTTTGCCATTAATGACCAAATCGTTTAATTATAAGTTTTCCTATATAATTTACAATCGCAGTAATTAAAAAAAGCAACAACCCTATTGTAATAAGGGCGCTTAATTTTAAACCATCTGCTTCGCCAAACTGGTTTGCTATAACGCTGGCCATGGTGTTGCCCATATCAAAAATACTTCCCGGCACCCGGTTGGCATTTCCAATTAACATTGTAACAGCCATAGTTTCACCTAAAGCTCTTCCAAGCGCCAAAATATAACCTGCCACAATTCCGGAACTGGCATTAGGAACCACAACATTTGTAATAACTTCAAGCCTGGTTGCCCCAAGGGAATATGCTGCTTCTTTTAAATCGACCGGCACCATGGCAATTATTTCATTACTTAAAGAAGTGGCATAAGGAATTATCATTATTGCCAATATTACCGATGAAGTAAAAACGCCATACCCTGTTTCGTTTAGTCCAAGTTGTGCAATATAGGGTTTAAGCACATAAAAACCCCATAATCCAAAAACTATTGATGGTATACCCGCAAGCAAATCGACCATGGTACCAATAATTCCAGATATTCGCTTTCCCCTGAAATATTCGCCTAAAAAAAGGGAAGCTGAAAAAGAGAGAGGGATACAAATTATAAGTGCCAGGAATGAAGTAAGCAATGTGCCGGCAATAAATGGCAAAGCACCATACTTTTCCCTTCCTTCTGATGAGTTCCAGTCGGTTGAAATAATAAATTTTAAACCAAATTCCTTAAAAACAGGGAATGTTCCGCTGATTAAAGACAAAACCATTCCGGCAGCAATAAACAAAACAACAGTTGAGGCAATAAACAATACCAGTTTTGTGATTTTTTCACTTGAGGTGAAAAACAAACGCGTTTTATATATTGCTGTCCGAAACATTTAAATATGTTTTAACTTACCCGATGAAGCTGTCTAAAAAGTAAAAATATGTGTAAAAAAATTATGATTCTATACTTTGAGCAACTTTGTGTATACTTCGCGAAACTCTGTGTAATAGCTATGTTTATTTTTATCACGCAAAGTTACGCAAAGCCAGCGCAAAGTTACACTAAGACTTTTTAGACACCCTCGTAAAAAATTAATTTAATCTTTTAATAATAGTTTACCTTCGTGTGTAATAGTTCTTAAAATAGCTTTTGCATTTTTAACCATCTCAACGGGAAGCGGGGAGTAATGCACTTTAACCGTTACCGACTGTGCTTCTTCGCTAATCAGCCAATCAAGGAATTTCACTGTTTCGAGCGCCTGGGCTTTAGTCCTGCCATCGTATGCCTGTTCGCGGTATAATATTATCCAGGTAAAACCGCAAATCGGGTAAGCATCTCCATATTCCATATTGGTAAGCATTACCCTTGTATCGGCAGGCAATTCACCTTTTGCAGCAGCGCTGATGCTTTCTACAGTTGGTTCGACATAATTACCAGCGTTATTTTGAAGTAAAGCCATTGGTATGCCTTGTGCAAAAGCATATTCGGAGCCAATATAACCAATTGAACCTTTGGTTTGCTGAATAGCGCCAGCTACCCCTGGGTTTCCTTTAGCACCAATGCCAACAGGCCATTCAAGCGATTTTCCCCTGCCAACTTTTTCTTCCCATTTCTGGCTGATTTTGCACATATAATCACTAAAAATCTGGGTAGTCCCACTTCCATCGGAACGTGTAATAACTGTAATTTTAAGGTCGGGAAATACAATCTCCGGATTATTTTTTGCAATAAGCGGATCATTCCAGTGTGTAATTTCACCTAAGAAGATACTTGTAAGCAATTCGGGCGTTAATTTAAGCCCTGCAACATTATCAAGGTTATAAGCCAAAACAACAGCACCTATACAAGTAGGTATATGAACCACTTTATATGGCATTTCAGCAATCTGTTCATCATCAAGAAAAGCATCAGTAGCGCCAAAATCAACTACCTTATCTTTCAGGCTGCGGATTCCTCCACCTGAGCCAATTCCGCCATAAGTTAATAGCACCCCGGTTTTTTCGGTATAATCTTTAAAAACCTGATTATAAAAGGGCATAGGAAAAGTAGCTCCGGCAGCAGTCAAAGAGACTTTTTTTTCTGCTCCTGATTTATTGCCCGAACTTGTACAAGCTGCAAATAACGCAGCAATAATTAATAATCCAATAATTTTTTTCATCTGTTTACTTTTTAATTTTATTTATAAACTGTACTACAATCATAAAGAGAATAAATAACTGAGATATTACATTTATATTACAATAATATTACAAACTAAAGCTTTAATTCAAAATTCAAATAAAAGCCTGAAATAGCATTACTTCCTGATTTAGCAGAAAACCATCCCTGGTAGTTCGGGCTGATTTTAATTCCTTTTACCGGAGTATATTCAATACCGGCAATAAAAGCCTGTCCGTCTTTCTTAATATTCCATGCATCTGATGCTCCTGCCAGAATTACTGAAGACAGATTATCATAACGGGCAAAGACTTCAAATTGTTTTATAAACTGGTAAGAACCGAACAAAGAAAATCCCGAGAAATTATAACCAGATTTCATTTTATTATTATTCTGGATATTATATTCAAATCCTGCTGATAACTTATCATTTTGATATCCGGCAAATGTAGCAATGGTATTTTGAAAATCATCTTCACCCATTAAGTCACAATATAATCTTAATGTTAATCCTTCCAGTGGATTAGCAGTAACTCCTGCTCCATATTTAAAAATACTATCGGATTGAAGCTCCTTATATCCTTCACCATTAATTACTGTTAAATCAGCACTTAAGAATTTCAGAAACTGATATGTAACTGTAAGGCCTAAATCTGCGCTTGAACCCATTTTGACATTATCCTGAAATGACTTATATATATAACGGCGACCCCATATGTTTTCCGATTCTTTAAATTGCTTTAATCCAATCAACCCAAAATCAACAACAAGTTTTTCCTTTTTATATATAAGAGATGCGGTTTTCAAATATGCAGTATAATCAAGGCTTGTTTTACCTTCAAGCGAATCGCCTATTGTTACTTCAGGAGTACCAATATCGATATTAATTTTACCCGATAAAGTCTTACTAAAGTTATATCCATAACCTAAATAAGCCCTCGAGATTTCAAAGGCATAATCGGTATTACCTCCTTTTGAAATAATGTGTGAATTGCTAAAAATTGTAGCAAATGGT
>JAFGQQ010000467.1 GCA_016935595.1 Bacteroidales bacterium | reverse complement strand
GATTTAGATTTATCTGGAAAAACCATTCTAGTTGCTGAAGACGAAGAGACAAATTTTAAATTACTTGAAAATATTCTCATTCCCACAAAAGCAAAAATTATTCATGTAATTACTGGTAAAGATGCCGTAGAATATTCTGTTGGAAATAATATCGATCTAATTCTGATGGATATTAAATTACCTGAACTTGATGGTTTTGAAGCCACAAAACAAATTAAGGCTCAAAAAGATATTCCAATAATTGCAATAACGGCTTATGCTGCGGATGAAGATAGAGAAAAAGCCATTAATGCAGGTTGCGATAAATTTATTTCAAAACCAATCTCTTCTAAAAAATTAAAAAACCAAATATTTTTTATTTTTAATCCCGCAGAAAAATAAAATTCTTCTAAGAATTTACCTGAACTTTTTGCTTTTAAAATCTGTTTACTTTTATTATTAATTTTATACCAACTATTTAATATAAATTTAAAAATATTATTGTATTTTAATATTGTTTTCCTCAAGCCATTCTTTTGCCAAATTCTCATAATATTCATTCCTGTATTTATACCATTTTTGTAAATATTCAGGATAATATTGGAGTATATTTTTAAAATTAGCAAATGGTCTTCTCTTATTTAAAACCTGAAACAGTTTATTCTGTAATTTCATATCTTCAATATTCTCCGAAAAATCCGCCATTAATCTAAAGGCCTCATTTGAGCCAACAGGTTCGATATATAAATAATTCTCAGGATTATTATCAATATCTTCCTTAACTTTTTGAATATTTTCATCATCATTATAAAACGGATCAGTTATAAATACCACTTCAAGTGTATCTATCTTTAAATAATTACTTAAATCGTAAGAATTCATTTGCATTGCAAAAGCAATTTCCCCAATTAAATGTTTAATGTTAGGTTCCAAAATAATTTAAGTAAAATTTATACTTAAAAATATTGAATATTCAGATATATTTATCAAATTTAATATATGAACTGGAATTAATCAACAAGAAATTTTGTTTTAATGAATATGAGGGATAATATTTTAAATTTACTTGATAAAATACTATTATTATTTATTACTTTTTTGTTTTCATTTAAAAGCTTTTCTTTAAACGATTCAATACCTGCAAATGCCGATTCAATTTCTGGTATGTCCGCTTCATCTTTCAGCAATAAAGTGCTTCCACCATTTCTCGATAGTTCCTATGTTGCATGGGCCGATTCGGTTCTCGATAAAATGAATCTGAATGAAAAAATTGGCCAACTATTTATGGTTGCTGCCTATTCGAATAGAGACGAAGAGCATAAAAAAGAAATAACAACTTTAATAAAAAAATATAAAATAGGGGGATTGATTTTTATGCAAGGCGGTCCGGTCAGACAAGCCAACTTAACTAATGATTACCAGTCTATTTCTAAAATACCGCTATTGATTGGAATGGATGCTGAATGGGGTTTGGCCATGCGACTGGATAGTACCATAAAATATCCCGAGCAAATGATGTTAGGTGCAATTCAGGATAATCATTTAATATATGAAATGGGACGAGATATTGCATTGCAGCTAAAACGATTAGGCGTTCATATAAATTTTGCTCCAGTAATTGATATCAATAACAATTATAAAAATCCGGTTATTAACAGCAGGTCGTTTGGTGAAGATAAATATAATGTTACTAGCAAAGGGCTTGCTTATATGCTGGCATTACAAGACAATAATATTATAGCAACCGGAAAACATTTCCCGGGACATGGAGATACTGACTTAGATTCGCACGATAATTTACCTGTTATTCAAAAATCATTTGACGAAATTGATACAATCGAGCTCTATCCATATAAAGAACTTTTTAAATACGGTTTAGGTGCCGTTATGGTTGGCCATTTAAATGTCCCTTCAATCGATCCTGCTAAAAATATACCTGCAACACTTTCTTCAATCACTATAAATAATTTATTAAAAGAAAAATTAGGCTTTAAGGGATTAATTATTACAGATGCATTAAATATGCAGGGAGCCGGTAATTTTGCCAATTCAGGAAAACTGGAACTCGAAGCTCTTAAAGCGGGTAACGATATTTTACTCTTTCCTAATAATGTACCTGAAGCATTTGATAAAATAAAAAAGGATATTAAAAAAGGAAAAATATCCGTAAATGAAATTGATGATCATTGCAGGAAAATCTTAGCTGTAAAAAAATGGCTTGGACTGGATGAATTTGAACCAATAAATATAAAAGAATTATATGAAGATTTAAATAAAAAAGAATACCTTATTTTACGACAGCGGTTAATCGAATCGGGAATAACAATTGTACATAATCCGGAAAGTTATATCCCAATACAAAAATTAAAACAGTTTAAAATTGCATCCCTTGGGATTGGTTCTGCAAAAAACAATACTTTTCAAAATACCCTATCTTTATATTCCCAAATTGATTGCTATAATATTGAAAAAGATGCTGATACATCAGTGTTTTACAATCTTAAAGCAACACTGGATAACTATAATTTACTAATTATTAGTATTCATAAACCAAGCCGAAATATTTCTAAAAATTTCGGTATAGAAGAAAATTTAATAAACTTTTTAGATGGACTGGCAGAAAATAAAAATGCTATTTTATGCCTTTTTACAAATCCATATTCTTTAATAAAATTTAAAAATACCAACAAGTATAAAAGTATTATTGTATCGTATGAAGACGATGAATTAATTCAAAATTTTTCTGCTCAATTAATTTTTGGCGGTATTCCCGCACAAGGATTAATGCCAGTATCGATTAACGACAGTAT
The DNA here is from genome assembly GCA_016935595.1 of Bacteroidales bacterium. Next base: position 1,092 of record JAFGQQ010000467.1, on the reverse strand, counting down.
CATTGCTGGCAAGGGGTATATAATCGATTCAACAATCAGGTTTAAATATTCATCTCCTGAAGAAGCTAAGGTAAATGCGAAAATTCTTTATAAAGTCGATTCTATTGCTAATGATGCCATAATGAACAGGGTGATGCCAGGTTGCCAGGTTTTATGTATTAAAGACGAAATAGTTTTTTATTACAAATCATTTGGATATCATACTTATTTAGAAAATAAAAAAGTTGAAAACTCCGATATTTACGACCTGGCTTCTATAACAAAAATAGCAGCAACCCTGCCTGCTTTAATGAAATTAACTGATGAAGATAAATTCAATGTTAGTAATAAACTATCTTATTATTTACCATATTTAATGAACACAAATAAGAAAAATTTAATCTGCTCAGATATACTTGCACATCAAGCCGGGTTAAAACCATGGATCCCTTTTTATGTATCGTTGCTTGAACCACTTTATAAAGATTTTAAATTATACGACAATAAATTCTCACAGGATTATCCTTACCAGGTTTCAGAAAATATGTATTTATTAAAACATTACTGTTTCAAAGAAGGTTATATTAGCCATTATCCTGATTCGAATTATAATATAAAAATAACTGATCAACTTTACTTAACCAATCAATATAAAGATAGCATATTTAGTAAAATTGATGAGTCGGAACTAATTAACGGGAAAAAATATAAATACAGTGACTTAGGCTTTTATTATTTATATAAGGTTATTGAAAACATTACTAATCAAAAATTTAATGAGTACTTAGAGGAGGAATTCTATAAACCTTTGGGAGCAAATACTCTTGGATTTCTTCCAGTTAATCATTTTGAAAAAGATAAAATTATTCCAACAGAAAACGATTTAATATTCAGAAAACAATTGATACATGGATTTGTACACGATCCGGGAGCTGCTATGTTGGGTGGTGTTTGCGGACATGCAGGTTTATTTGGAAATGCAAATGATTTGGCAAAAATTATGCAATTGTATTTAAATAATGGCGTATATGGGGGAGAAAGATATATTAATAAAAAAACTATTGATTTTTACACTTCCTGTGCTTTTTGTTATAACGGAAACAGAAGAGGATT
>JAFGQQ010000073.1 GCA_016935595.1 Bacteroidales bacterium | reverse complement strand
GCAAAATCTTTAAAAATAGTTTCAATTATTTTTTTGTTTAGCTCATCTTTAAGAATATAATTTCTGGCTCCTGCTTCAATCATCAATTTAATATTTTCCATTTCTGAATGAAAAGACACAGCAATAATTTTAACATCACGATGGTTATCAGCAATTTCTTTCGTTGCTGCAATACCATTTAAAACTGGCATATCCACATCCATAAAAACCAGGTCAATTTGAATTTTATCAATAATCTCTAACGCTTCTTTTCCATTTGTCGCCTCATATAATTCATTAATATTTGAAGAAAAATGTTTATTTAAAAGAATCTTAAATGTTTTTAAAAAATGCAAATTATCATCTACTACCAACACATTCAACTTATTCATATTGTATTTGGAGTTTAATGTTAATACTAAAAATGTTTCTTCTAATAATATTTTTATCTAAGAAATTAACTATAAAAATTTAAATAATTCTTTTTAATTATTTTAGATTGTAACTTAAAGTATTTACTATAAATCTTTTGTAGTTAATATATATTTAACTTATTATTAAGAAAAACCAAGCTTCAAATATATGAAAAATAATTTTTATTGAATTATCCGGATAAGGAATTATTAAAATCAGGCATTTTTAATATCAATTATGCTCTGCCCGGGATCAGGTGAATTGAATATTGCATTTCCCGCAACCATTATATCTACACCGCTTTCATAAATTCTTTTTGCGTTATTGATATTAACGCCACCATCAATTTCGATATAAAAATTAAGTTTTTTATCTTTCTTAACAGATTTTAATTTTTTTATTTTCTCAATTGAACTTTCAATGAATTCCTGTCCACCAAATCCGGGATTTACAGTCATTAAAAGTATTAAATCAACATCACCTACTATTTCTTCGAGGACTGAAATAGGAGTAGCCGGATTTAAAGAAACTCCTGCTTTTGCTCCCAATGATTTAATTTCTTCTACTGCTCGATGCAGATGAGTACATGCCTCATAATGAACCGTTAGGATTTCAGCACCTGCTTCTATAAAGTCTTTAATATATCTTTCCGGTTTAATTATCATTAAGTGAACATCAAGAGGTTTTTTTGATATTTCTTTAATTCTTTTAACTACAGGTATTCCGATTGTAATGTTAGGCACAAAAACCCCGTCCATAATATCAATATGAATAAAATCGGCCACACTGTTATTTACAATTTCAATGTCTTTTTTAAGATTCACAAAGTCGGCTGATAATATCGAAGGGGCAATAAGTCTCATTGTTCAATTCATTTTGCTGCAAATATAAAGTATTTTACATAAAAACTAACACTTAATCTTTATTCAAATAAAGTTATATATTCATTAATAGAAAAATTAACTATGAAATAACAGAAATAAGCATTTAAAATATTGATTTCTTAAAAGAAGATGATTTTAATGAAATATCAGATTTAAATAAATGGTAGACTAATGTATTAAAGTTAAAGATAAAATTTTAATAAAAATTATATGTTTTAAAAATTAATATTAACCAAATAAATTATTTGATTATTTCGTAATTTTAGCGCTTTTAAAATTTTTATACATGCAAACAAGTGATTTTTTAATTGTTGGGGGAGGTATAATTGGATTATCAATTGCTCGTGAATTAAAGAAGAAATACCCTGATTGTTCAATAACCATCATAGAAAAAGAATCTGGTGTGGCAATGCATTCAAGTGGAAGAAACAGCGGAGTATTGCATGCAGGATTTTATTATACTGCCGACTCGTTAAAAGCAAAATTCTGCCGTGACGGATGCAAAGCTTTAAATGAATATTGTAAAGAGAATAATTTAAGAATAAACGAGTGTAAAAAGGTTGTGGTAGCAAAAAATGAAACCGAACTCGTATCATTATTTGAATTAGAAAAACGCGGAAAAAAGAATAAAGTAAATATTTCTATTATTGATGAAAAACAATTAAATGAAATTGAACCAAATGCAAAAACACATCAATATGCTTTATTTTCTCCAACAACAGGAACAGTTGATCCTGTTGAAGTTAATGAAGCAATAAAAACCGAACTGAAAAATAAAGGTGTAATTATAAAATTTAATGAAGCATATAAAAAACGAATTGACGGAAATAAAATAATCACTCAAAACAATAATAAATACGAAGCAGGTAAAATAATTAATACTGCGGGTTTATATGCTGATAAAATTGCGAGGCAATTTGGTTTTTCAGACAGGTATACAATTATACCTTTTAAAGGGATATATTTAAAATACACAAATACAGATAAACCGGTTAAAACAAATATATATCCGGTACCCAATCTGAAGAATCCGTTTTTGGGAGTTCATTTTACAGTTATGGTAGACGGAATAATAAAAATAGGCCCAACTTCAATTCCAGCTTTTTGGAGAGAGAATTATAAGAATTGTTCAAATTTCAGGGGAAAAGAATTATTTAATATTTTAGGGTGGGAATCGAAGCTGTTTTTTACAAATGCCTTTGGTTTCAGGAGTCTGGCGTTTGATGAAATAAAAAAATATAATAAATCGTATTTTATAAAACAGGCTACAAGTCTTGTTAAATCAATTAATAAAAAAGGATTTACCGAATGGACGAAACCCGGTATACGTGCACAACTTTTAAATAAAAAGACTTATGAGCTAGTTCAGGATTTTGTTGTTGAAGGAGATAAAAAATCGGTTCATATTTTAAATGCTGTTTCACCGGCATTTACTTGCAGCTTTCCTTTTGCGGAGTATTTGGCAGATAAATATATTATTAGTAATAAAACTATTTAATTCTACTTTGACAGATTATGCACTTAATTAATTTTTCAGCTTTTATGCCCTTAGCCTTAAAGGGATTAAGCTGAAAAATTAACCTGTTCCCTTCAGGGATAAAGGGAAAAAACAGGTTAATTTTAATACTAAGATTGAATCTGTCAAAGTAGAATTAAATAATATCATTAATATTATTTGTTAGCAATTCCTTTTTCCATTTTGCATAAGCATCAAAATAAGCTTGTTTATTTTTTTCATCAGGATGTACTTTTTCCAGTATAGATAAGTTTTCAAATGCTTGTTCAAAAGATTTATAAAAACCTATTCCGACACCAGCACCTGTGGCAGCCCCTGTGGCCCCATCGGTATTATATAGTTCAATAGTTGAGTTTGTGATACTGGCTAATGCATCTCTAAAAAGCGGACTAAGAAATAAATTTGCTTTTCCGGCTCTGATTACCGAAGGTTCAATACCAATATTTTCCATTATTTCCATCCCGTATTTTAATGCAAATACCATTCCTTCCTGGGCTGCTCTTACAATATGTGATTGATTATGTATATTGAAATTGAGATTTTTAATTTGTCCGCCAATATCATTATTGTTTAAAACACGTTCAGCTCCATTTCCAAAAGGAAGGAAAATTAATCCATCCGATCCAATAGGCGCTTCAGATGCTATGGCATTCATTTCGGGATAATTTACATTTTTACCAACAATATTATTCTTCAACCATGTATTTAAAATTCCTGTACCGTTTATGCATAGTAATACTCCCAACCTGGTTAAGTTTTCCTGATGATTAACATGAGCAAAAGTATTAACTCTCGAATGAGGGTCGTATTTAATCTGGCTGCTTACTCCATAAACTACTCCAGAGGTTCCCGCTGTAGCGGCAACTTCACCAGGATTTAAAACAAAAAGTGAAAATGCGTTATTTGGCTGATCTCCGGCCCGGTAACTAATTTTTGTTCCTGGTATTAAATCAAGCTCTTCGGCTGCTTCAGAGGTTAATTCCCCGTGTATGGAAAAAGTTGATACAACTTCAGGGAAGAAATTTACGTCAAAACCAAAATATTTAAGAATTTCATTTGAGATATGATTATTAATAAAATCCCAAAAGATACCTTCTGAAAGCCCTGATATGGTAGTATTAATTTTTCCAGTCAATTTCATGGCAACGTAATCTCCAGGTAACATTATTTTATAAATACGTTTATAAGTATCTGGTTCATTTTCTTTAATCCATTTTAGTTTTGAGGCAGTGAAATTACCTGGGGAGTTTAACAGACTCGATAAGCATTTTTCTTCACCTATTTCTTTAAATGCTTTATTTCCTATTTCAACCGCCCTGGAATCGCACCATATAATTGAAGGACGGATCAATTTTTTATTTTCATCAATTAAAACAAGTCCATGCATTTGATAGGAAATTCCTATCGCTTTTATTAAATCAGGCGTAATTTCTGATTGATTAATGACTTCCCTAACAGCCCTTTTAATATTTAGCCACCATATTTCCGGATCTTGTTCTGCCCATCCTGCTTTTTGCGCAATCATTCCCATTTCTTGCTTTGGAGAAAATGTTGATCCAAGTTTATTTCCATTCTCCGCATCAATTAAACTGGCTTTCACTGAAGAACTTCCTAGATCCAATCCTAATAATATCATGAATTTGTGTTTTTTTTGTATCGATTTAATATTGCATGCAAAATTAGATAAAAAAATATTAGCAAATTTTTATATAGATCATTTAGAAAGATTATAAATAGTATTTTTTAAATGATAGATAAAACCCGGGTATTATATTAAATGAAAGTAGTATATAATAGAGATTTTGTTTTTAATGTATATAAATTTTAAGTGATTAATGGATTAAAAAAGGGACATAATTTCATTTTATGCCCCTTTATATGTTTCATAAATATTAAAAACTATAGAAGTTTTTCTTTAATTAAATATTCAGCAATTTGAATAGCATTTAATGCTGCGCCTTTCCTTAGCTGGTCGCCCACACACCAAAAAGCTATACCTTTTGGATTTGTTGTATCTTTTCTGATTCTTCCAACAAATACTTCATCTTTACCGGCAACAAACAATGGCATTGGGTATTTTTTGTTTGAGGGATCATCTTCAACAATTATACCTTCAGCATTTTGCAAAGCTTTTTTTACTTCTTTAACTGATAGTTCCTTTTCAGTTTCAATCCAAACTGCTTC
>JAFGQQ010000466.1 GCA_016935595.1 Bacteroidales bacterium | reverse complement strand
TCCCTTTCGGAAGAAGAAATAATGAAAGTTGTTGATGGTTTTATTTCAATATTAAAATCAGGAATAATAAATAATTAAAGATAAAAGCTATGGAAGTTAATGAAGTTAGAGAAAAAATAATAGGATGTGCAACCGAAGCATTTGCCCCGGTTCATGAAGCTCAGGTTTTAACTTATATGAAATTTGCAGATAAAAATATTGGTTTGCTGATTAGCTTTAATGTTACATTATTAAAAAATGGCCTGAAAAGATACATATACTAAACTTTGTGCTACTCTGTGAAGACTCAGTATCACTCTGTGTAAAATCTAAAAGTGTGACACAGAGCTCCACAGAGGAAACACAGAGAAACATAGAGAATAAAATAAATCTAAAAAATTATGATTGAAGTAAATAACTTAATTTTTAAATATCCAAAAAACAGTCAGGACACAGTAAAGGATATTTCTTTTAAAATTGAACAAGGTGAAATTTTTGGATTTCTTGGGCCAAGTGGCGCGGGTAAAAGTACTACACAAAAAATATTAATTAAGCTTTTATCCGGTTATTCAGGTAATATTAAAATTCTCGGAAAGGATTTAAATTCAGCCGGAAACGAGTATTATCAACAAATCGGGGTTGGATTTGAGTTGCCAAATCATTACTTAAAACTAACTGCATTGGAAAACCTTCAGTTTTTTACATCTTTTTACAGAAATGTATCAGTAAATCTGACGGAATTGCTCGACAAGGTGGGTTTAGCAGAAGATGCCAATATAAAAGTCGAAAATTATTCAAAAGGAATGAAAATGCGATTAAATTTTATTCGCTCTATTGCGCATAATCCTGAAATTTTATTTCTGGATGAACCCACTTCCGGATTAGATCCTATGAACGCAAGAAAAATTAAAGATATAATACTTGAGCAAAAAAAATCCGGAAAAACTGTTTTTATTACTACACACAACATGCACGATGCCGATGAATTATGCGACAGGATAGCTTTTATTATGAATGGAAAGCTTGAAATAATAGATACTCCAAAAAATTTAAAACAATTAGGAGGAAAAAGAACAGTAAAAATTGAATACGAAAATGGTAAAATACAAACCGCTGAATATGCAATTGACGGTTTGGCGGACAATCAGGATTTTTTAAACCTTTTAAGAAAAAATCACATTCGGTCTATCCATTCGGAAGAAGCATCACTTGAAGATATATTTATTAAAGTAACAGGAAAAAAGTTAATAAATGCTGAATGATAAATTTTAAATGCAAAATATTGAAATAATACACTTTTAAATGAAAACATTAATTAGCACTATTATTTGGGATTTAAAGCTGCAAGTGCGGAATAACATTTTAACGATTGCCATATTTGTAGCGGCAATTTATACAGGGATATTTTTAGGTTTTAACCTGAAAGGATATGATGATGTGCTTATTGCCCTTATTTATTCCGACCCTGCTTTTATGGGCTTTTTATTTATAGGAGTTTTAGTTTTATTCGAAAAAAGCGCTAATACCCTGCAAGCACTTGTAGTTACTCCGATAAAAACAGGTCAGTACCTTTTTTCAAAAGCAATTTCATTAACTCTTATTGCAATGGTTGTTTGTTTTGCTATGGTATTTGCCGGGCATGGATTCAGGTTTAATTACCTGTTTTTTTCCCTTGCAACATTTCTGTCCTCAATTTTATTTGTTTTGATTGGATTTATTGGAGTTGCCCATGTTAATACTTTTAATCAGTATATTATTATTATACCCCTATTTTTGGCACCAGCTGCCTTACCGTTTCTCAATTTTTTTAATGCAACCGATACATATTGGTTTTATATAATACCTACCCAGGCATCGCTGTTGTTATTTAAAGCAGCATTTACCAGCATACCTGTTTTCGACTTGTTTTATGCCATTGTTTATTTACTTTTTTCAATAGGTGTGGCATTTGTTTTTGCAAAAAAATTATTTATTAAACATATCATCAGGGGGGAATAAAATATGCAAAAAACATTTTTGGTTTTTAAGAACGACTTAAAGCTTATTTTCAGGGATCCTGCAATGGCGGTAATTTTTATCATTCCTATAATCCTGGTTCTGTTTTGCAGATTTGCAATTCCAATATTTGCGAATTATTTGCCTGCAATATCAGAATACTATTGGTTAATTGTTGCAGCATTAACATCAATATCTGCTTCTACTCCATCATTTCTGGTTGGGTTTATATTATTAGATGAAAGAGATGAAAATATTCATACTATGATTAAAATTCTGCCTCTGGCTCCAAATTTCATTTTAAAATGCAGAATTTTATTTATGGTTATAAGTAGTTATATTTTCTCGTTTTTTATTTTAATGTTTAATGGAATATTTTCAGTTTCAGTTTTTTATAATCTTTTCATTTCATTGCTTTTTTCTTTAATTCCTCCCATTTTAACTTTTAGTATTGTAACCATTGCCAAAAACAAAATTGAAGCTGCTACTTTATACAAAGGATTAAGCATGGTTTTATTTTTACCGGTTGCGGCCTTTTTTATCCAAACCGAATGGCGTTTTGCATTTGGGATATTACCTTTTTACTGGACATTTAATGCATTTCAGTTTATTGACGATATATATAAATTTTTAATGAATTTTTTTACCGGACTTATTGTACATTTTGTCTTTATAACAATATTTTATCGTCTTTTTAAGAAAAAAGCAGTATAGAATAAATATGCTAACAAAAATACCCAATATTGGAAAAATACTTGAAGAAAAGCTAAAACTGGCAGGCATTCAAACTTATTCTGATCTTAAATCTTTAGGTGCCGAAAATGCTTTTATCCGATTAAAAACAATTGACCAAACAGCTTGCATTAATAGCCTTTATGCAATTGAAGGGGCTATTCAGGTAAAAAGATGGCATGGATTATCTCACGAACGAAAACAGGAATTACTTGATTTTTTTAAGAAACTGAAAATATA
>JAFGQQ010000072.1 GCA_016935595.1 Bacteroidales bacterium | reverse complement strand
GTTTAAAAACACTTACAAACATTGGATGGAAAATGTTAAGGATTGGTGTATTTCCCGGCAGTTGTGGTGGGGGCAACAAATTCCCGCATTTTATATTTCCGGCACTAACGAGTTTGTGGTTGCCGAAAATGTTGAAGACGCTCTTTCTCTGGCAAAACAAAAAACCGGAAATATAAATCTTCAGCTTTCCGATTTAAAACAGGATGATGATGTGCTTGATACTTGGTTTTCGAGTTGGTTATGGCCAATTTCTGTTTTCGATGGAATTCGGAATCCCAATAATCAGGCTATTACGTATTATTATCCTACCAATGTTTTGGTTACTGCGCCAGATATTTTATTTTTCTGGGTTGCCCGGATGATAATTGCAGGTTTCGAGTACCGGAATGAAAAACCTTTTAACGATGTATATTTAACCGGTATGGTTCGCGATAAGTTAGGCAGAAAAATGTCAAAATCGCTTGGCAATTCACCCGATCCTCTTAACCTTATTGATAAATACGGAGCTGATGGCGTAAGGGTAGGAATGTTGCTTTGCTCTGCAGCCGGTAACGATTTATTGTTTGATGAAAGCCTTACAGAACAGGGAAGAAATTTTGGAAATAAAATCTGGAATGCATTCCGGCTTATAAAAAGCTGGAAAGTAGATGAATCCCTTGAACAACCTGAATATTGTAAAAAAGCCATAGAATGGTTTAATGCCATATTACATTATTCTCTTCATAATTTGGAAGATAATTATTTAAAATACAGGCTTTCCGATGCCTTAATGATTGCATATAAATTATTTTGGGACGAGTTTTCTTCATGGTACCTCGAAAGTATTAAACCTGCTTATCAACAACCAATTGATAAAGATACAATGGCAGCGACTATCGATTTTTTTGATTCGCTTTTAAAAATCCTGCATCCTTTTATGCCATTTATTACTGAAGAACTTTGGCAAGCCCTTTATAACAGGCAAAAAGGTGATAGTATAATGATTAGTAATATGCCGAAAGGCGATATTTTTGAAAAAAGGGTGATTGAGGATTTTGAACTTGTTAAAGAAGCAATTTCGGATATCCGTTTAATACGTAAAGAAAAAAACATTGCCCAAAAAGATCAACTTACTGTTAAAGTGTTTGGTGCGGGCGAAGTTTACTGCAATGATTATAAAAGTATATTATTGAAATTGTGTAATTTATCGGATATTTCTTTTACAGAAAAAAAAGTTCAAAATGCGGTATCGTTCAGGATTCAATCTACAGAGTTTTTTGTTCCTCTTTCTGAAAATATAAATTTCGAAGAAGAGATAAAGAAATTAGAAGAAGAACTAAAATATGCCGAAGGTTTTTTAAAATCGGTAATGATGAAATTGCGCAATGATAAATTTGTTAATAATGCACCAGCTAAAGTAATTGAATTGGAAAAAAAGAAACAGGCAGATGCTGAAGAAAAAATAAAATTATTGAAAGAAAGATTAGCCGGATTAAAATAAACCTTATTATTTTATAGTCTATTATGAAATTAATAAAAGTAGAAGGGAAAAAAAGTATTAATCAGTTTCACCAGGTTTCGATTGATTTGTATAAAAATGATAAAAACTGGGTTTGCTCATTATTTAAAGAAATTGAAGCCATTTTTAATCCTGAAATAAATCCTTTGTTTAAAGAGGGCTCTGCAATACGATGGATATTAACCGACAATAATAAAAAACTAATAGGCCGTATTGCTGCTTTTTATAACCTTACCCGGGCAAATTCATTTGACCAACCAACGGGGGGCATTGGTTTTTTTGAATGCATAAACAACAAAGATGCTGCCTTTTTACTTTTCGATACAGCAAAAGAATGGCTTAAAGAAAGAGGAATGGAAGCCATGGATGGCCCCATAAATTTTGGAGAAAATCAAAATTACTGGGGATTATTGGTTGACGGGTTCATGCAACAGGGGTTAGGTATGCCCTATAATTTCCCGTATTATAAAGATCTATTTGAGGGTTACGGCTTTAAAAATTTCTTCGAACAGTATTCCTTTCATCGCTATATACCTGATAAATTTCCCGAACGGTTTCTTAAAATAATGGAGTGGGCATTGACAAGAAATAAATTTGAATATGTCCATTTCCGGTTTAAAAATAAAGAAAAATTTATCCGTGATATGGTTTCGGTATATAACCAGGCATGGATAAAACTAAAAAGCGATTTTACCCCAATTAATTATGAAAATGTATTGAGTGAATATAAAAAAGCCCGTTATGTACTCGATGAAGATATTATTTGGTTTGTTTACAATAATGGCGAACCAATTGCATTTTATGTTTTGGTTCCCGACTTAAACCAGATTTTAAAATATTTAAATGGACGGCTTAACTTATGGGGGATTATTAAATTATTTTATTATAAACGAAAAAAAATGATTACCCGGATTCGTGGAATTATTGCAGGTATTATTCCAAAATACCAGAATGCCGGGGTTGAATCAGGCATATTTAAGCACCTTTTCGATATTTTACAAGACAAACCATACACCGAAATAGAATTATCGTGGATTGGCGACTACAATCCAAAAATGATTTCGATGCACCAAAATATTGGCGCAAAAATTGCAAAAACGCACATCACTTACAGGTACTTGTTCGATAGAAATAAACCTTTT
>JAFGQQ010000071.1 GCA_016935595.1 Bacteroidales bacterium | reverse complement strand
TTCAAATAATTTATCTATTCTATTCATGTTTTTCATACTTTAGTCATTGGTCATTAGTCATTGGTAAATAATTATTGGTTGCTTTAAAGTTTGTAATTCATAATTTTTAATTTTAATCATTCTTATTATAACTCTTCAATTTAAAATTCAACATTCATCATTCAAAATATTTTATTTATTGTTATCTATATAATTATTCATGTGATTTATATAAGCTTCCAAATCTTTATCTCCCCTTCCTGAAAGGTTTATAACCACAATATCATCTTGTTTGAATTTTATTTGTTTTAGTGCAGCTAGTGCATGCGCAGTCTCAAGTGCAGGAATAATGCCTTCGAGCCTGGTTAGTTCATATGCTGCTTCAAGTGCCTCATTATCTGTTGCGTGGAGAAATTCGGCTCGTTTAGTCTCAAATAAAAATGAATGGATTGGGCCTATTCCCGGGTAATCTAATCCTGCAGAAATGGAATAAGGCTCTGTGATTTGACCATCTTCGTTTTGCATAAGCATGGTTCTGCTGGCATGTATAATTCCGGGTTTACCTATAAACATGGTAGCTGCTGTTTCGCCCGAATCAATTCCTAATCCGGAAGCTTCAACAGCAATTAATTTAACATTTTCATTATCTAAATAATGGTAATATGCTCCAATTGCATTACTTCCTCCACCAACGCAGGCAATTATATAATCCGGATTTTGGTTTCCGGTTTTTTCTTTTAATTGCCATTTCATTTCTTCACTTATAATCGATTGCAAACGTGCAACCATATCGGGATAAGGGTGGGGACCCACAACTGATCCTATAATATAATGTGTATTGGTAGGATTATTAATCCAGTCCCTGATAGCTTCATTTGTGGCATCTTTAAGGGTTTTATTTCCGCTCAATACAGGAATAACTTTTGCACCCAGCATTTTCATCTTTGCTACATTCGGAGCTTGCCGTTTTACATCTAATTCACCCATATATACAATACATTCCCGTCCCATTAATGCACAAACCGTTGCAGTTGCTACACCATGTTGACCGGCACCTGTTTCGGCAATGATTCTTCGTTTACCCAAATGTTTTGCAAGTAAAATCTGACCAATTGTATTATTAATTTTATGTGCCCCGGTATGGTTTACATCTTCTCGTTTTAAATAAATATTTGTTTTATACTTCTCCGAAAGCCTGTTTGCATAGTATAAAGGGGATGGCCTACCCACATAATCTTTTAACAATTGTCTGAATTCTTTTTGAAAACTATCACTTTCAATAATTTTTAAATAATTTTGTCTGAGTTCTTCAACATTCGGGTAAAGCATTTCAGGGATAAATGCACCACCGTAATTTCCGTAATAACCGTTTTCATCAACGTCGAATTTCGATTTATTCATTTCTTACTGCTTTTATAAATTGTTGTACTTTTTCAATATTTTTTAAACCGGGTTCAGTTTCAAACTTACTGTTTATATCAACGGCATGAATATTTAACCAGGTTAATTTATCTATTGCATCAATATCATCCGGAGAAATACCTCCGCTTAAAAAAACAGGGATTTCATTATCATAATTTTTTAAAATTTCCCAGTTGAATTTTTCACCTGAACCACCAAAATATATAGTAAATGTGTCGAAAAGAAAAAAATCGCAGTATTCTTTATAATTTTCCATTATTTTAAAATTAAATCTTTCGTTAATACTAAATGATTTAATTATACTAATATTTGATTCTTTAACATTTTTGCAAAAATCAGGAGTTTCGTTGCCGTGTAATTGAACAAAATCAATCTGATTTTTTTTAACTATTTTTTTTAATTTTTCGAGTTCTTCATTCACGAAAACGCCTACTTTTTTAATTTCTTTTGGGATAATTTTTAAAATTTTTGATGAAATTTTTTTACCAGCAAACCTTTTCGAATTCGGGTAAAAAATGAATCCGATATAATCCGGGTTCAATTCAACCAGTTGATTTATATTTTGAAATTCGCGCATCCCGCAAACTTTTATTTTAATTCTATTGGCCATATTTTTTAGATTTTAGTTTTTTTATAAATTCTTTACAAGATTTTCCCGGATTTTTGTTTTTCATAAAATTTTCACCAATTAAAAATCCCTGGTATCCAGCGTTTTTTAGAATTTTAATATTCTCAGCATTACTAATACCGCTTTCTGATATTTTAATAAAGCGGTCTGGTATTGCATTAGATAAATCTATTGAAGTATTTATAGACACTTCAAATGTTTTTAAATTGCGGTTATTTACTCCAACTATATCTATAAAATCATTCAATTTTTCTAATTCCTTTTTATTATGGATTTCGAATAAAATTTCCAGTCCGAGGTTTTTAGCTTGTGAAGCCAATTCCATTATTTTTTCTTTTGATATGACTGCAGCGATTAATAATATTGCATCTGCACCTATCGATTTAGCTTCTATTAACTGGTATTCATCAATAATAAAATCTTTTCTTAATATTGGGATATTAACTGTTTTTCTAGCTGTTTCTATATCTTCATTTTTTCCACCAAAAAAATCCAGATCTGTTAAAACCGATATTCCTGAAACACCGGCTTCTTCGTATCGGCTGGTGACTTCTTCAACTTTTACAAAATTATTTATAACACCAATTGATGGCGATTTTCTTTTAAACTCGGCAATTATGCCTGATTTATTTTCATTCAAAAGAAATTCTTTTAATGATAAAGGCTCCCTATTGAATAAATCACTTTTCTTTAAAACCTCAACCGGAGTTTCAATTTTCAGC
>JAFGQQ010000004.1 GCA_016935595.1 Bacteroidales bacterium | reverse complement strand
GAAACAATATTAACGTTTGCCAACACGCCATAGCAACAAGCCGGGGGGCAGTAATTCTTGACCAATAAACATAAAAATATAAACCAAATACACTATTGCTTCGATAAGCAAATCGGCAATAGGACATATATGCGAGCCATTCGAGGTAATTTCTCTACTATGCTCCCCTGTTGAGTTTTTAGCAAACAATAAATGACAAGTGATTAAAAAAGTTGAGAAAATTAGAATTTTAAAAAATATTAAATTATTGAAGATTAATTGATTAATTTTGCCATTATACAGCATTATTATATTTAATTCGTATTTTATTTAAAAAAAATGAATAAAAACTTTAAAAATTAAGAAATGAAAAGATTAAAAAGAGCCTTTATTTTTTTTATTTTTATAATATCTACATTAATTAGCATAAGTCAAAATACAAAGGAAAATTTGGTCGATACTTATTCTTTTTTCTTAGGTTCAAAGTTTTCACTAGAATTATATCCGAAGGATTCTATTAATTTTGATTATAGGATTATTAATTACGAACCATTCGAAGAAATCATTGAATTATTTGAGGCTGATAGTATTTTTAGTGACACAATCATAAATGGATCAATAGAATTTATTTTTTGTATTGGTAAAACTGGCACAGGAGAGAAAGATGCTGATTATAAAACTGTTCTAAAAATTAGAAATAATACAGAATATCCATTAAAATATTTTGCAGATATTAAAATTTGGAATACTGATTCTTTTACAAATACAAATGTTGTAGACCTTCTACCAAATGTAAAAACAACTGAATTTTGGCCATATAAAATAGATTTAATCGGTTTATATGGATTTAAGAGAATTATTGATAAATAATAACTTTGAACCATACATTGACTATTACCTTAGGCTAACGCATTCACAAGCATACAAAATTTACAAACGCTTATGCTGTGGATTAAATAGAAAATATATATACCTCAATAATTCATAAAAGCAGGCAACTCTTTATACTCAAGGACAGTTACGTAAAATTTAATTTATATTTTCTTAAACTATATATTTTAAACCAAAATAAGGCTTATTCTTCAATTAAGCTTATTATTTCACTAACACTTTTTGAGCTATTAGGCAGAATGTTAGGAGGACAACTTCCTATTTCCCTTGATACTTTATACCTGGCACAACTCTCTTTTGCTTTTTTCCCATTTTCACAGTAAAAATTTCTATATATCTCAATTAATGCATAATTTTCTTTCAAAAGCCTATTATAAATTGGGCATACAGGAATATATTCACAATTATTATTCTCCATATTATTTAAATTAAATTTTATTTATATTTACTGAATTCATTGTTATTAGTTACAAAATTTGATGAAACAGAAATTAATTCTGACGAACAATGAAATTTTTATGATAAACATCAAAATAAGTTTTTAAATATTGATATGAAAAATATTTGTTTTGCTAATTAAAAGTCAATTCAATAAACTGATAAGAAATTTATATTGCCTTCAATAGCAAATTAATATAATTATATTATGTTTGGATTAATTAACTTTGAGCTTTTTAATGAATAAATATTTAAAATTCGATTTTAAAATTTATAATAATATGAACAATTATAGTTTTAAAATAATAGTAACAGGTATATTCTTTATAGTAATGATAGTCTCGGGAATTTGGTTGAGTAAGTTAGGAAGACCATTAAATAATGGTGTATTTACTATTCATAAACTAATATCTTTGCTAACTATTGTTTTTTCAGTAATTACTGTTTATCAACTTCAAAAAAATATTGAATTAAGAAATATTGATGTAGTATTCATTATCATAACAGGAATTGCATTTTTAGTATCATTTGTTTCCGGCGCTTTGTTAAGTTTTGATAATCTGGTGAATAAATTCATATTAACCTTTCATAAGACATCACCGGTTCTGTTAGTCATTTCGATAGCAATTTTAATATATCTGTTAACTATCAGAAGTTAGAAATAGGAAGAATTATTATTCCTTAATAATAGGGAAAGCTCCTATATAAGATTCTACATCCTGTTCAATACCGATAGCTTTTTTAATGTCCTCTGGTAAATTTGCAGCTTTTACTTTAGGAAATGATTCTAAAAGTTCAAAATTACCCAGTTCATGACATTTAAATGCTGATATATTTTCAGTGTCAAAAAATTGACTGTTAGATGAAAATTCAGAATATTTTTTTCGGAAGTTTTCAAGGGAATTAAACTGAAGCTGGCACCTTTCGTTAGGCGCAGGGCTCCATAATATAAAAGGTTTGGAAGAAGTTGATATATTGTATATGTAAATGTTATAATCAAGTTTTTCTAGCTGGGGTTCATTTAAGCGCTCACAAAGCGTATCTGTTTGCCATACAAAGAGAAGGGGTCTTAAATAGCTATTATCTCCTGCTAATAAGTTATTTACAATAATATGCCCGTATCTTTCATCAACATCCGGGCCTGTGCTGGGATGCCATCCGAAATGATCGCCTTGTGCACTTCTCGGTGTGCGGCCTATACATAAAGAGCTATTTACAAGAGTATTTTGATAAATTTGAACATTTGAGCTATTCAATATTGAAATACCATGATCGCAATTCACAAAAACATTTCCTGCACAAATGGCTCCTTTCGAAATTTCGAAGTAGAATGCATTCTGGCTTGGCCATAGTCTATCTGTTGGGCCCCCGCCTTCAATAAATCCAACATTCTCAAGCCAATTGTTTACAAAAACACCGTCAACATTTCCAACATCGTACCATACGCCAGTTGAATATGGAAGATCAATAATAAGATTGTCTTTGCAAATAACCCGGTAACACTGGTTAAAAATTTTAACCGCAGCAGGAAAATACCCTTCTATTTTTTCGATATTATTCCGGGTAAATACATTCTTTTCCAGCAAAACATCCGACGAGCTCATAATATAAATGCCTTCAGTACTTGTATCGCTTATTTTACAGTGCCGAAGCGTTAATTTATCTCCTCTTAAATAAGCAGCTACCCGGGAACAGAAAGAAATTATACAGTGTTCTAAAGTAGTACCTATTATCTCCTTTCCAAAATTTTCTTCATTTGATAATCCTTCCGGGAATGTTCCTTCTATTTCAATAGCACGGTAAGCATACTGGGTGAAAGTAATTCCTTTAATTACGGGCCCTTTGTGATCACAAGATTTCCCATGACATTTACTTGTAATGCAATTAAGTGCTATATCAAAAGCAGTAATTTCAATTAACCGGTTTTCAGGATTAACACCTATATAAACTTTTTTATTTTCATAATCAATATAAAAGGAATTTTCATCAACTTCGCCTTCCCATCCGGCAGATTGTAAAAATTTACCATCTACAAATACCATGTCATTATTAAACCGGTGAAGGGGTGTTGTGGTTCCATTTCTTTCACGACGCCACCAGTTTGCAGGTTTGGCAGGAAATAAGTATGACCAAGGGGTCGTCCATAATCCATTATCTTGCTTTTTCCAGTTGGTGGCCTCATAAGTTCCTTTTAGAACAGGTTGCTCATTGGCATAAGGTTGTATTGTAATTCCCTGGTTTAAAATTAAATTACCCGTACGGTAAATGCCTCCACGCATAATAATTGCATCTCCGGTTTTTACCCGCTTTATAGCCTCTTCAATAGTAGTCGGCTGGTTAAGCGTTTCGCCTGATGCTTCGGGATTTCCCGTGGGTGCTACATAATATATATTACTTGCTCCGTCAGGTAAGGCATAGCTTTGTTTGATAGGGCCGTAAGGACCGCCTGAAGGCTGCGCTGATAAGGATAAAATACTAATAATGAACCATAATAAAAAACTGAAAATATAATTTAAATTCATTGTTGTAATTTTAAATTAAAAAATTGTGAATTGATATTTATGTATAAAAATAATTAAAAACTGTTAAAATTATTATAGAATTAATAGTATTATATTGTGGATTATTGAGGTAATATTAATACTGTTCTAAAATACAATGAATTTGAAGATTTTATTAATTTTGTCATTTTTGAAGAAAGAAAATAGCAGATATTGATTTCAAAATACAGCATAGCAGTTTTGCCATTTGTTAATATTAGTTCCGATAAGGAGAATGAATATTTTAGCGATGGCATTACAGAGGAAATATTAAATGCACTTTCTAAAATTGAAGGTTTACATGTTACTGCCCGAACATCATCATTTGCTTTTAAAAATCAGAATATTGACATAAGAGAAATAGGCCGGAAATTAAACGTTGCTTTAATACTGGAGGGAAGTATAAGAAAATCAAATAACCTGGTTAGAATTACCGCACAACTTACAGATACAAGTAATGGTTATCATCTTTGGTCGGATACATGGGACAGGGAATTAAAGAATATTTTTATAGTACAGGATGAAATAGCTGCTATTATTGCGGAAAAAATAAATAAAGACATTAAGCTTGATGTTAGTCATGAAGGTCATGTAGTTGAAAATACCGAGGCTCTTGATTTATATTTAAAAGGACAATATTTATTAAATAAATGGGATTTTAATGAAAGTAATAATATAATTAATTGTTTTGAGCAAGCTATTAAACTTGATCCGGGATTAATTAAAGCTTATATTGGATTGAGCCATGTTTATACCTGGCTTGGTTCTACCGGGTTTGTCAAACCTGAAGAAGCCCATATCAAAGTAGAATATTGCATTAAAAAAGTATTAGAACTGGATAGAAATGTACCTGATGT
>JAFGQQ010000465.1 GCA_016935595.1 Bacteroidales bacterium | reverse complement strand
TGCCAGTTTTAGATGATAACGGCTATGATAGTGATCTTATAGATATTCCTTCAACACACGAAAACATGAAAAAAGCTGAACCTCCAAAACCAGATTTTAATCTGGTTATCATTCCTAATCTTGAACCAGAATGCCCTGATATTAATTTACCTGATATTGAAGTAGAACTTGGCAAAACTAAAATTATTATCGATGTTGGAGATGAAAAGCCAGAACCAATGACCATTCCTATAATTCTATCAGATGAAAAACCTCTATTTCAAGGACAAGAATTTGAGCCGGCATTTAGGAAATTCGTCTATGATCATGTAAAGTACCCACAAGAAGCTGTAAATTATCGCATAACCGGAAAGGTATTTATTGAATTTATAATTAACGAATATGGAGAAATAACAAATATAAAAATAGTAAGAGGTGTTCATCCATTACTCGATGATGAAGCTTTAAGGGTAATAAAAATGGCACCAAAATGTACACCTGGAAAACAAAACAGTAATCCAGTCAGGATTAAGTATACCTTTCCTTTAGTATTTAAACTTAATGAAGGATTTTGAAATATTAATTAAAATAATTATAAAATCAAATAATGAAAGGGAATAATTTTTAATATATTTCAAAGTAAAATTTATTAAAAAACTTTTGTATATGAATTAGAAATATTAATTTTATCCACCAAAATTTTAGACAAATGGAAATTAAGAAATCAGAAAAGGCCGATCTGGAAAAAAGAAGGGGACTGTTTCTACAGCTTGGATTTATTCTTTCTCTTTCAGTAATATTAATAGCTTTTGAATGGACTAGTTCAACTGGCAAAATAAGTGAACTTGAACTTTTACAAGACGAAGAAGTTGAAGAGGAAATAGTTCCTATTACCAGGCAAGAACAAAACCAACCTCCTCCTCCACCACCTCCTCCGCAGGTAACTGAGGTTTTAAATATTGTTGATGACGATGTTGAACTGGAAGATGAGTTGATTATTGAAGACATGGAAGCAGACCAAAACACTGAAATCGAAATTGTAGAATTTGAAGAAGAAGAGGAAGAGGAAGAAGCTGAAGTATTTTTTATTGTTGAGGAGATGCCTGAATTTATGGGTGGAGATCAAAATGAATTCAGAAAATTCATACAACAAAATCTTAAATATCCGCAAATCGCAGCGGAAAATGGTATTAGCGGACGTGTTTTTGTATATTTTGTAGTTAATGAAAAGGGTGAAGTAACTAATGCCAGGGTTGTTCGTGGAGTTGACCCATCTTTAGATAAAGAAGCCTTACGTGTTGTAATGTCTTCTCCAAAATGGAATCCAGGTAGACAAAGAGGCAAACCGGTTAGGGTTGCCTTTACATTTCCCATTGTATTTGTACTGCAATAATTATTTTTGAATAAAATATTCAATCCCTGTCTTTTTTTAAGGCAGGGATTTTTTATTTTTATATTTTAAATTGGTATTGTTTTTGTATTTTTCATTAAAACAATTGTTATGAAACCCACATGTTAAATTATTTTTAAAACAAAGATCGGATGATTATAATTTTCTGAAGCATAATAATTGCAAAAATTTCAGAAACATGTGGGTTCCATCCGACCTTTAAAAAATAAATTATAAACGGATGAAAATAAAATATCTATTCTATCTTTCATTATCTGTTCTTATTTTAAGCTCATGTTCAAGTTCCCAAAAATTATTGCAAAAAGGGCAATATGATAACGCTATAAAAAAAGCTGTTAAAAAATTAAAGAAGAAACCTGAAAGCGAGAAAGATATTACAGCTCTTGACAAAGCATATAAATTGGCCAATGAGAGGGATACGGAAAGAATAAAATATCTTCAGACAGAAGGAAGAGCCGATCGCTGGGATGAAATATTTAAAATATATTCTAACCTTAAATACCGTCAAAATTTGGTTCGGACTGTCTTGCCGTTAAATTTAAACGGGAGAGTAATAAATTATGAATTTATAGATTATGACAAGAAAATTGTTGAGGCAAAATCAAATGCTGCAGAATATTATTATGTGCATGGGAAAAAACTAATGAATGAAAATAAACTGGATTCATACAGACAAGCCTATTATGAATTTCAAAAAGTTAAAGAATATATGGGAGATTATAGTGATATTAACCAATTGCTTGATGAAGCCAAATATAAAGGTACAAGCAGGGTAATAATCAACATATATAATGATACACATTTAAAACTACCACAGGAATATTTGAATGATTTAGTATCATTTAGTACCTCCGGTTTAAATAGCGAATGGGTAGAATACCACACAAAAATTTTAAATGAAGACATATATTATAATTACCTAATTAAAGTATCTCTAAAAAGTATTGCCGTTTCGCCTGATATTGTAAAAGAAAAAGATTATGTTATAAAAACTGAAGTTGAAGATGGCTGGGAATACGTTCTCGATAATCAAGGAAATGTTATGAAGGATACTTCAGGTAATGATATTAAAGTAAAAAAATACAAGACTTTACAATGCACGGTAATTGAAAAACTACAACAAAAATCCGCAAAAGTATCTGGAAAAATAGAATTTTATTCCAACGATCCGAAATCCCTCTTAAAATCTGTACCAATTGCAACTGAAACATTTTTCGAACATCTTTCAGCAAGGGCTATTGGTGATATAGAAGCTCTTGATACCGAAAAGAAAAAGCTAATACAGCGAAAACCACTGCCCTTTCCAAATGATATTGATATGATACTCCAAACAACAGAAAATTTAAGACATGCAATTAGAGATGCAATTAGAAATAATAGAAATCTTGTAGATTAAAAAAAAATTTTATGATCTTATCATTTTACTGAAATCGAACTATTATCCATAAAACTAATATTGTTATTGTTTTTAGAATATTTATAATTTTGACATCTTTTATATTTAAAAATGGGTGATTATTATTTAAATGAGCCGAATAAAGAGAGAATCGCACTTGTTGGAATTGTAAATCAAAATCAAACCGAGAGTGAAGTAGAAGAAAATCTGAACGAGCTTGCTTTTCTGGCAGATACCGCAGGTGGCATTCCTATTATAACTTTTACTCAAAAACTAGAATCTCCTAATCCAAAAACTTTTATCGGTAGTGGTAAATTAAAAGAAATAGAAATATATATTAAAACCAATAAGATTGACACAATTATTTTCGACGATGAATTAAGTCCGTCTCAGCTTCGTAATATTGAAAAAACATTAGAATGTAAAATTCTTGATCGCACAAATTTAATTCTTGATATTTTCGCTAAAAGGGCAAAAACTGCTCATGCAAAAACACAAGTTGAATTAGCACAATATCAATACCTTTTACCTAGATTAACACGCATGTGGACTCACCTTGAGAGACAAAAAGGAGGTATTGGATTAAGAGGCCCCGGTGAAACAGAGATTGAAACTGACAGACGTATTATTCGTGATAAAATTGCCCGTTTAAAGGTTCAATTAAAAAAAATTGACAAACAAAAATCCACTCAGCGAAAAAATCGAGGCAAATTAGTACGGGTTGCGCTTGCAGGATATACAAATGTCGGCAAATCAACTATTATGAACTTATTAAGTAAATCGGATGTTTTTGCCGAAAACAAGCTTTTTGCAACATTAGACACTACAGTTAGAAAGATGATAATTGGAAACTTGCCATTTTTATTATCAGACACAGTTGGATTTATAAGAAAATTACCTCATCATCTAGTTGAATCTTTTAAATCAACCCTGGATGAATTGAGAGAATCGGATATTGTTTTACATGTGGTTGATGTTTCCCATCCTAACTTTGAAGAACAAATCAATATAGTTAATCAAACCTTCCATGAATTAGGTGTGGCAAATAAGCCAATTATACTAATATTTAATAAAATTGATAAATATACCTTTATTGAAAAAGACCCATTTGACCTGACACCCAAAACTAAAAAAAATATTAGCCTTTATGATTTAAAAAAAAGCTGGATAGCAAAAAATAATAGCCCATGTTTGTTTATTTCAGCAATATATAAAACTAATATCCAGGAATTTAAAAATCTATTATACGAAAAAGTTAAGGAAATTCATATTACCAGGTACCCTTATGATGATTTCTTATATCGCAACGAAGAGTAAGAAGGTTTTAATTTATATAATATAAAAAAGAG
>JAFGQQ010000070.1 GCA_016935595.1 Bacteroidales bacterium | reverse complement strand
ATTGATCCCCGGAATGCCGAACAGGCATTTTCTGTCGATGCTTTGCTAAGGCCTGAAATACAATTAGCGACATTAACCGGTAAAGCTGGTACCGGTAAAACTTTATTGGCTTTAGCATCGGCCTTGGAACAAATTCATAATTTCCATCAGGTTTTATTAGCCCGGCCGATTGTAGCTTTAGCCAACCGTGATCTTGGTTTTTTACCAGGTGATGTTAAAGAAAAAATTGGACCATACATGCAACCCCTTTTTGATAATTTAACTGTAATTAAAAATAAGTTTAAACAGCAAAGTAAAGATTATCAAAAAATTGAGGAATATGAAAAAAATGAAAAATTAGTAATAACACCATTGGCTTATATTAGAGGAAGAAGCCTTTCGAATGTCTTTTTCATAGTAGATGAGGCTCAAAACCTTACCCCGCATGAAATAAAAACTATTATTACAAGGGCGGGTGAAGGGACAAAAATGGTATTTACCGGTGATATTGAACAAATCGATTCACCCTATCTCGATACAGAATCAAATGGTTTATCGTTTTTAACTGATAAAATGAAAGGCCAGGATATTTTTGCACATGTTAACCTGGTTAAAGGTGAACGAAGCTACCTGGCCGAACTTGCTAGTAAATTATTATAAAAATATTATTATGGCACATTATAAAACTTTAATAATTGCACGGCATGGTAAATCGGATTGGGATTGTGGCGACTTGTCAGATATCGACAGGCCTTTGAAATTAAGGGGAGTTAATGATGCTTATGAAATGGCTGCCAGGTTAAAAAAAAGAAAAATAATTCCCGATTTGTTAATTTCGAGCCCGGCCGCAAGGGCATTGCATACTGCTGTAATTTTTACCCATGAAATGGAAATTCCTTTTTCAAAATTGAAAGTAAATGAAGTTTTATATTTTTCAACAATGGAAGATATTATAAATTTAGTAAAAGACACACGTGACGAAATTGCTACATTAATGATTTTTGGGCATAATCCAACTTTTACTAACTTTGCCAATAATTATGTTAAAAATGAAATTGATAATGTTCCAACTGCAGGTATTGTAATTTTGCAATTTTCATGTGAAACCTGGAATGATATTTCAAAGAAAAATTTGCATTCGGAATTTTTCGATTATCCAAAGAATAAATAACAGAAAGACAGATGAATTATTCATCAGGAAATAATAAAATAATAAACAGAGAAATTAGTTGGTTGTCGTTTAACGAACGTGTATTACAGGAAGCTGCTGATAAAAGTGTTCCTTTAATTGAAAGATTCAGGTTTTTAGGGATTTTTTCAAATAATCGTGATGAATTTTTTAAAGTTCGCGTAGCGTCCATAAAAAGAACAATTGAATTCGAAAAGGCTCAGGCATACAAAATTCTTGACGCTGATCCTATTAAATTATTAAACCAGATTCAGAAAATTGTTATTCAGCAACAAAATAAGTTTGACGAAATATATAATGAACTTAAAGAAGAATGTGAAAAACATAATGTATACATTATAAATGAAAAACAAGTTCCTGACAAACATAAAAATTATTTAAGGAAATACTTTATTAATCATGTTCTTCCTGAATTATCCCCGATTATGCTTAAATATGTTGAATCTTTTCCAGATTTAAAGGACAAATCAATTTATTTAGCAATTAAATTAATAAAAACTGGTACTGATAAACATGAATATGTTTTAATGGAAGTGCCAGTTGAAAACCTGTCAAGGTTTGTTATTCTGCCTCAAATTGGAGATAAAAAATATATTATTTTACTCGATGATGTTATTCGGTATAATTTACCCAAAGTATTTTCAATTTTTGATTATGATCTTTTTGAAGCATATACCATAAAAATTACCCGCGACGCTGAATTAGATATAGATAATGATGTTTCAAAAAGTCTATTAGAGAAAATTGCTAAGGGAGTATCAGGAAGAAAGAAAGCTGAAGCAGTGAGATTTGTGTATGATAAAGATATTCCAACAGATTTATTGGATTATTTAATTGATAAAATGGAGCTGGATAGTTACGATCATATAATACAAGGCGAAAGATATCATAATTTTAAAGATTTCATGGATTTTCCAAATCTTGGTGATAAATCGCTTGAATATGAGCCAACTCCCTCATTACAGCATCACTTAATAAAAGATAGCGATGATATTCTATCAATCATAGATAAAAGAGATGTTTTTTTGCATGTTCCATACCATAATTTTGCCAATTATATTAAAATGCTCCGGCAGGCAGCAATTGACCCGACAGTTGTTTCAATTAAAATTACTATTTATCGCGTTGCACGTAATTCAAAGGTTATTAATGCATTAATTAGTGCGGCCAGGAATGGCAAGTCGATTACTGCAGTATTTGAACTTCAGGCGCGATTTGATGAGGAATCTAACATTTATTGGTCGAGAAAAATACAGGAAGTTGGGGGAAAGGTTATTTTTGGGGTTCCTGGACTTAAAGTGCATAGTAAATTAACATTAATTACCAGGAAAGGAGAGGAAAAGGATTTAAATTATGCCGTTATTGGTACTGGAAATTTTCATGAAGGGAATGCCAGAACATATTGTGATACTTTTTTAATAACCAGTAATAAAAAAATTACAAGTGAAGTGCAGAAAGTATTCATCTTTTTCGAAAATACTTACCGCAGTTTTAAGTACAAACATTTATTAGTCTCACCGCTTTATCAAAGAAGGAAACTTTCGGCCTTAATTGACCAGGAAATAAAAAATCTTCAGAATGGTAAACCGGCATTTATTATACTTAAACTTAATAATCTGGTTGATAAAGAATTGATTGAGAAATTATATCAGGCTAATAATGCAGGAATTAAAATTACTATAATTATTAGGGGTGTATGTTGCTTAATTCCGGGAATTAAAGGAAGGAGTGATAATATTAATGTAATTAGTATTGTTGGAAAATATTTAGAGCATACCAGGTTTTTTATATTTTGTAACGGAGGAGATGAGTTGATTTATTTATCATCTGCTGACTGGATGCCAAGAAATTTAGATTTCAGGGTTGAAACATCGGTGCCGTTGTATGATCCTGAAATTAAAAAGGAAATAATGGATATCGTTAATATACAGTTAAAAGACAACACAAAAGCAAGAATGATTAATAAATTACAAAATAATAAATATGTAACAAAAGGTAGATCAAGAAAGAAATTTGATTCACAAATAGAGACATACAAATATTATCAAAATAAGCTTCATAAATAATTATGATTACTAAATAATAAAGAGTAATCATTTTTCCTTAACTTCTATTTTTTCATAATTTGAAAACCAAGAAAAAAGATAT
>JAFGQQ010000464.1 GCA_016935595.1 Bacteroidales bacterium | reverse complement strand
GCCAATATTCCTGATGAGGAATTTAAAATAGTGCATCCAAGAGAAAGGGAACTGGAATATTACCTGGGGCATTATGAGGATAAATTTTATATTATTACAAACTGGGATGCCAAAAATTTTCGTTTAATGGAAACCCCTGTTGTTAAAACCGAAAAAGAAAATTGGGAAGAGCTTATTCCCCATCGAAGTGATGTTTTATTGGAAAATATCGAAATCTTTAATAAATACCTTGTTGTTTCGGAAAGAAAAGAAGGTTTAACTAATCTCAGGGTAATAAAATGGGACGATAAATCGGAATATTATGTTGATTTTGGTGAAGAAGTATATGAAGCTTATATAGGTAAAAATCCTGAATTTGATACAGAATGGTTGCGTTATGATTATAGTTCTCTTACAACTCCAAATTCAACATACGATTATAATATGGTTACTAAAGAAAAGGTGTTGAAAAAACAAAAGGAAGTAGTAGGTGATTTTTCACCTGATAATTATGAAGCTAAACGTTTATATGCTTTAACAAAAGATAGCGTTAAAATACCAATTTCATTGGTTTACAGGAAAGGAATTCAATTAGATGGAAATAATCCTTGTTTTCTTTACGGATATGGTTCGTATGGTATTACTATTGACCCATATTTTAGTTCGGTGCGATTAAGTTTACTAGACAGAGGTTTTGTTTATGCCATTGCCCATGTAAGGGGTGGACAAATAAATGGCAGGCAGTGGTATGATGATGGTAAAATGTTAAAAAAGAAAAATTCATTTAACGATTTTATAGCTTGCTCAGAATATTTAATCGAGCAAAAATATACTAATCCTGATAAACTTTGTGCAGTTGGAGGAAGTGCCGGAGGATTGTTAATGGGTGCAATAGTAAATATGAGGTCCGATTTATATAAAGCTGTTATTGCTGCTGTTCCTTTTGTTGATGTAATTTCAACTATGTTAGATGAAAGTATTCCTCTAACTACCGGCGAATTCGATGAATGGGGAAATCCCGAAGAAAAGGAATATTATGACTATATACTTTCTTATTCACCATATGATAATGTTGAGGCAAAGGATTATCCTTCTATGCTCGTAACGACCGGTTTGCACGATTCACAAGTTCAATATTGGGAACCTGCAAAGTGGGTGGCTAAATTAAGAACATATAAAACAGATAATAATCTGCTTTTATTATACACTAATATGGAAACTGGCCATGGCGGTGCCTCAGGCCGTTTCGAACAATATAAGGAAACAGCTCTTGAGTATGTGTTTTTATTTGATCAGTTAGGGATTAAGAAGTGAAGTTATTTCGAATGCTTTAAATGATAAAGCTATTTGTCGACTAGAGAAATAAATGTACATATAAGAGCATGAATCCAAATGGATATAAAAGGTATGATTAATAATATGTTTATTTACAATAATTATTATAAAAATATATGAATACATATAATTCATGCATGTTTTATAAAGTAACTGTTAGTGTATTTTGTTTCAATTAAGAGAAAATTCTAATAAAAAGAAGTATAAACATTTTAACTAATTTCCATGAAACAAAAAATTAAATTTTTATTAAAAGCCTATATAATTTTTGGCTTTGTATTTACTTTACAAGCACAGGAAATAATAAAGGATATTGATGGGAATGAATATAAAACTATTACAATTGGAGGAAGAATGTCAAAATTGTTATGGATGGCTGAGAACTTAAAAACAACAAAACTAAATGATGGTACCCCAATTTCATTAATTGAGAATAATGATGATTGGGCTGGTAATACATCTCCGGCTTACTGTTGGTATGACAATGATGAAGATAAATATAAAAATATTTATGGAGCGTTATATAATTGGTATGTCGTAAACACCGATAAATTATGCCCGACAGGTTGGCATGTGCCTTCTGATCACGAATGGGAATTACTAGAGCAATTCGTATATGGGACTGCAAATGCCGGGAAACATTTAAAAGAAACTGGAACTAAACATTGGAAAAAACCAAATGCTGACGCTACTGATAGAATTTTATTTACGGCACTTCCCGGAGGCTTCAGGGAAATTTATGGTTCGTATAGCATGGTTAGAGAAACCGGAGGCTGGTGGACAAGTACTGAAGCAGTTGAAGGAACTATTTGGGGATATTTTTTATCATATGATAATCCTAGTGCATTTCTTTTTCCTGAGGAAAAAAACAGGGGTTTAAGTGTTCGATGTGTAAAGGATGAGTCCTCTATAAAAAGTAAAAATTAATAGTCTTTGAAATTTTACTGCTTCATAATAATTATATTCTTAATTTGCCTTGGTTTTTTCTTGATAAGCAGTATTCCATATCCAGAAATTTTTCTTAACGGTAAATCAAAAAATATTTACCATAAAGGTTGGATTGATTTCAACAAAAATGGGGAAAAAGATGTTTATGAGGATTCAACCAGGTCAATTGAAGAAAGGATTGAAGATTTGCTTTCTCAAATGAGTATTGAGGAGAAAACCTGCCAGATGGCTACTTTATAT
>JAFGQQ010000463.1 GCA_016935595.1 Bacteroidales bacterium | reverse complement strand
CCGTTAGGATTTAATTCAGCCAGTATACGGCGGTTTTTACGCAATACATTGTTAATGTTTCTCATGTAATTGTTTAAATTGCTGTTTAGCCTGTTGTTAAATATATTCCGGCATTGGTCGCAGCAAAATTTTTTATCGGATCTTCCGTGGATGGGCTCCCCACATTCTGTGCATAACTTTTTTGTTTCCATAACTTATAAAATAAAAAAATAAAAATATAAAAAAATTATTAAATACAAATTTTAGTAATAAAAAAATGATTGATTATCCATTTGACAATAAATCACTAAAAAAGATTAGATGAAAATCAATTAATTTTGGCTGGTAAACAAACGAATAATCATAAAAGACTATATATTTCCTTCTAATAAATTATTTTATAATATAGTTAATGCCTTAAAAATACTCTTTGGATTTATTAGGGATTGGCCTGATATTGGAAAATTTTATCCTTAACTTAGTTTATATTTAAAAAAATAGTATTATTTTAATCAATAAATCAGTTTAGATGCAATATTTTACATCATATATACATTGTATATCATTTGTTATATACTTTATGATATCATGGTATGTGCTTTTAAAAAATCCCAGGCAACTATTTAATATTCTATTGTTTTTCCTGCTTTTTTTATTTTCTGCCTGGGCATTCTCTTTGTTTATATTATCATTTCCCGGAATTAAAGAACCTATTGCTTCATTGTTTGTTGATATAAGCGCATTTTCCGATTTTTGGCTGGGTATAGCGATATTCTTATCTGCACTTATTTTTCATTCTAACACAAAATATTTAAAGCCAGCCTTAATTGTTACTTGTTGTGTTATTGTTATTTTTCACGTATTATGCCAATTATTGGGTTATGGAACTCAATTAAGCAGTTTTAATTCTGAATTTAATTACTGGCAGATTCATTTTCCGAATAAAACTTTCGGAGTATTAATAAATATCATATATAACCTGTTTCTTTTTACCGGTATTTCTATTGTTTACATTATTTCAATAAAATCGGATAACCAAATTAAGCGAATGCAGGCAAAAATAATATTTTATACTTCGGCTGTTTCCTTTGTAATAAACCTGATAAATATTTATGTTTTAAGATACTTTTATGATGGTTTGCCAAATTATGCCGATGCAACAACATTAATATTTATTTTTGGAATGATTTATGCTATTTACAGGTACCGTTTTCTTCAGATAACACCTTCAACCGCTGCAAATGAAATAATTGAAATTATTCCTGACTGTTTAATAATTACCAGCAGGAACGGTGATGTTTTATTTGTAAATAACGCTGTTGATATAATGTTAAAATATCCTGTAATTTCGATGTTAGAAATGAATATTACCCAGCTTTTTTCGGATAGTGAATGCAATTACAGGGTAATTAAAGATATTTTAAATGAAAACTTGAATAACGAAGAAGCTGAATTGTTAACTTTCGACGATAAAAAGATTCCGGTTTTGTTCTCGAGCACTGCTATAAAGAATAAGAAGAAACAAATTACAGGTTTTGTTTTTTTAGCCAGGGATAACAGTATAAGAAAAGAATATGAAAGTGCATTAAATGAACTTACTAAAGATTTGGAAGCAAAAGTCAGGGAAAGAACAACTGAATTATTGGAAGCAAATTTTGAACTAAGGCAAAAAATTGAAGAATTGGAAAAAGCTTCTAAAGCACTGCAAGAAGCCAAAGAAAAAGCAGAAGAAAGCGATCAGCTTAAATCTGCCTTTTTATCAAATATTTCTCATGAAATACGTACGCCCATGAATGCAATTATGGGATTAACCAATATTTTATGCGATTCTGATATTGAATTCCAGGAAAGGGAAAACCTAAAAAAAACAATTCAAAATAACGGTAAGTATTTAATAAAAATTCTTGATGATTTAATTGATATTGCACTTATAGAGTCAAACCAGATTGTAATAAAAAATGAAGAATTTTTACTCGAAAAATTTCTTAACGAACTATATGTTAAATATTTAAACAAATTAACAGAAACAGGGAAACAAATTCGCTTAAGTCTAATTAATGACCCTGATTTAATTAATTTAAAGATAAAAACCGACAACAACAGGTTATACCAGATATTTGTTAATTTGCTAAATAATGCTTTAAAATTTACTGAAAAAGGATTTATCGAATTTGGTTGCAGAAAGGTTGAAACAAAAAGTAATATTTTGTTTTTTATTAAAGACAGCGGGGTAGGAATTTCGGAATTAAAGCAAAAATATCTTTTTCAGCATTTTATTCATTTTGCAAACGACCAGTTAACCAATTATGCCGGTAATGGGCTTGGATTAGCAATCTCGAAAGGTTTGGTTAATAAGATGGGTGGGGAAATCTGGCTCGAGTCAAGAGAAAATGAAGGCTCGGTATTCTATTTTACTTTACCCTGTATTAATACGTAATCAAAATATGATCAATAACAGTTGTCCGTTTTGTGGAGATATAATTAAAAATTTTGCATTTTTAGAATCGAGAAATTTTATGGCAATATATAACAGGGCACCTATTTTGCCAGGACATTCTCTTGTAATTCCTAAAAAGCATGTAATTAGCTTGTTTGAACTGGAACAAAGTGAACGTGCAGAATTAATGGAATTTAGTATGATTACTGTTGAATTACTTCAAAAAGCATTCAAAGCTAAAGCGTTTGACTGGACAATTCAGGAAGGTGTTGCCGCCGGGCAAACTGTAAATCATTTGCATTTGCATATTATTCCACGAAAAGAAAAAGATCTTGCTAATCCGGGCGATTGGTACCCTTTAATTGCGCAAAATGAAAGTGATATTTATGTCGATAGTGAATTAAGGCCAAAATTATCAATTGATGAATTAAAAAGTGTGGTTGATATGATTAAATCATATCTTGACTAACCAAATTTGTATTTCTTTTTTATTGTGTCAATAATTGTCCAGGTACATTCTAATCCTTGTTCAAAAACAACCCAGTCGCCTTTTTTAAATGTTATGTGCTTACCGTCTTTTGATGTAACAATAGCTTTGCCTTCAAGAATAAAACAGGTTTCCTTTTCATCGTAAAACCATGCAAATTCCGAAGGTTCTTTACTCCATGTTCCCCAGTTTTCTGTAGTTTTAATTTCCTGGTCAGAGGGACTTTTTACTGTCATCATATGTGTGTATTTTTATTCTGAAGAAATTCTTGCTTCAATAATTTCAAGGTTTTTGCTTAATTTTTTAAAGAACTGGTGGCGTAGTTTTTCAGATACTTTACTTAATAAATTCGACTTTTTAATTAAATTTTTAATCCAATTTTCTACTTCCTGGCTGAAATAAGCATTTTGAGTAGTTAATTTATTAAATGTATTATAACCAAGATATACTCTTTTAATGTCTTCAATTTCAACATATATACAATTGTTTCCAATTTCAATTTCACTCCAGTAAAACATAAAATTATTTTCAGAAGTTGCCGGGCTGCCATCAATTTGAAATTTTTTTCCAGTTTCGGCCTGTTTTTCAATCATAACTAGCTCCTGCCTTATTAATTCGCAAATATCGAGCGCTTGTTTTTTATCGGCAAACATACCTGAATCCCAGAAAAAATCTATTTGTCGCATTAAACTAACCGGTGAAACTTCGGTCCATATTTCAATTGACGGGATTTTTGCATATTGGTCAAATACTTTTTGAGCTATATTAATAATTTCCGGATCAATAACATCAGGATCAAACTTAATTCCCTGG
>JAFGQQ010000069.1 GCA_016935595.1 Bacteroidales bacterium | reverse complement strand
GAGGTTACCATCCCAAAAGTGAAACAATGCAGGGAAGTATTGTATCCAAAGCTTAAACCTGTCCAGTCAGAAAAAAACAACTTAATTCCAAAATCAACACCACTGATAATGTAATGGTTATAATCATCAACCTCATAAATTCCCGGGTAATAGAAATCATTGCTATAATACAGGTAAGTTGTCCATTCTTCCTGATAGGTTCTGGAATATCCGATATAGGTGTAGAAATAATCAATTAATTTAAATGTTAATCCTCCACATGTGGCACTTTTATGTTCGCCCGTATAACTTCCCCAACATTCATCACCAGGATAAGGGTAATAGTAATCTGCATCAGAAAATTTGGGATAACTATATTGACTGAAATATAAACCCATTCCTTCAATCAGGTTATAGGTTTGGATGGAGCAGCCGAAGTAACCAATTTTAATTGGAATATCGTAAGAGGAGCCAATTCCAAATTGTGCTTTAATAATTGAATTTAAAAATAGTAATGTAAATATGACTAAAAGAACTCTTTTGTTAAATTTCTTGTAAAATTGCGATATTTTATCAAATGTTGTCATTTGCATTATTTTTATTAATCAGTCATGTATTCATATTTAATTAAGATATTGATTCATATATTTATATTTTTACTGTAATAAAGTAACCTGAAAGCATGAATTAATGATAATTAGAAGAATTTTAATATTAAAAATTTTGATATTGTGGAATGCATTCTTATTTTCCCAGTTTTATAATACCGGACAGGATCCTTCAGGTATTAAATGGAAACAAATTAATACAAATGAGTTCCGGATAATATTCCCGTCTCGTTGTAGTGATGAGGCACAGCATTTTGCAAACCTTTTATATAATTTATATTATTTTTTCAAGGATTCTTTACATCGAAATCCTGAAAAGGTATCGGTGATTATTCATAACCAGTCAATGCAATCAAATGGCCTGGTTGTATGGGCGCCAAAAAGAATGGAAATATATCCTTTCATTCCACAGAATTTATATTCCGATGATTTTCTTAAAGAATTGGCTGTTCATGAATTTCAGCATGTTGTACAAATTAGTAGTTTAAAGAAAAATTTTACAAATGCACTTTCTGTTATTTTTGGTGAACAAATGATTGGCCTTGCGAGTGCATTATTGCCCAAATGGTATTATGAAGGCGAAGCCGTATTTACCGAAACCGCTTTAACTGATTACGGAAGAGGAAGGCTGCCTTCCTTCGAAATGGCGGTTAAAGCAAACCATCTTCAAAATAAAAAGCAATATTCGTACGACCAGGCTTTTTATAATTCTTACAAGAATTATATACCGGATTGGTATAGTTCTAGCTATCATATGGTTACATACGGATTACAAAAGTATTCGAATAGTGTTTGGGATAATTCAAAAAATTATGTTTCAAAGTATCCTTATACTATTATACCTTTTTATTTTTCATTAAAAAAGCAAACAGGATTATCGAAAGAAAAATTATATAATGAAACCTATAAATATTTAAGTCATATTTGGAAAAATGAGAATAAAATTAACAAGTCTGTGCATTATCGTTCTATCACCTCTACTAGTTATAAATATTATACAAGTTATCATTACCCTCAATATATAAATGATTCAACTGTTATAGCTTTGAAAACCGGAATAAATCAAACACCTGAATTTGTGCTGGTTAAAAACAATGGAGAAGAAGAAATTATAACAAAAACAGGTAATTATTATCCAACCAGATTTACATATAGAGATAGCATAATTATTTGGATTGAAACTATTCCTGACGTTAGATGGGAGCACAGGGAATACTTTTCAATATTAAGCTATAATCTTCGCACTCATAAGAAAAATTATATTATAAAAAAGGGCAGATATTTAGCTCCTTCAATTTCGCCTGAAAGCGACAAATTTATTGTGGTCAGGGTTGATCTTGATAATACTAATTCATTAAGTATATTGTCAATTAATCAAATTAAAGAAGTTCATAAAATATTATTTAATAAGGGCATAAGTATTCATACACCAGCCTGGATTAATGACGTAGAAATAGCATATATAAAAGTTGATGAAAATGGCAAAACCCTTGAAAAAATAAATATTATAAACCAAAAAATTAAAGAAATATATCAATTTGGCAATAAAAATATTAGCAATCCTGTAAGTTATAAAAATTATATTTTTTTTAATGGCGATTTTGGCGAAATCCCCGAAATTTATGCCATTGATACATCTGATCTTAAAATATATAAAATTACCAACACAGAATTCGGAGCATTTAATATATCCATTATTACGAATAAAGATGATTTTGTTTTTGAGAATTATTATTCGCAAGGAAGAAAAATTTCTCAATCAACATTAGATACCAGTTGTTTTGCATTAATTGATATGGAAAAATTGTGGAATAACAATTTACCAAGATTTCAGTCGGTATATAATTCAATAAAAAACAATCCTTTTGATGTTAAGGAAGAGAAAGTTTTTGAAATAAAAGAATATAAGAAATATTTCAATTTAATTAACATACATAGCTGGACACCTTTTTATTTTAATTACAACGAAATTATTTATGATCCGTTCGATATTAAAATTTATCCCGGTATAAGTTTATTATCGCAAAATAATTTAGGCACAGCAACAACATTATTAGGTTATGGATATAAAGGAGGAAATCATTATGGTTTTTTAAATTTTAATTATTCTGGCTTGTACCCGATTTTTAAT
>JAFGQQ010000462.1 GCA_016935595.1 Bacteroidales bacterium | reverse complement strand
AATATTGAACAGATCAAATCAATTCTTAAAGGAAATATTTCAAGTGTAATTGTTTATTTAAAATCATTAATGAAATCTTATGCTAATTCTTTAAAGTACGAAGAAGCACAAGAAATTAAAGAAAAAATTGAAATTCTGGAACGGTATAAGAGTAAATCGACTATAGTTAATCTATCAATAAATAATTTGGATGTTTTTTCATACCTTGATGATCAGGCAAATGCTTATATTAATTACATTAAAATTGTAAGTGGTGCAATAATTCAATCGCATACTGTCGAACTTAAGAAGAAATTAGATGAAAGTAAAGAAGATCTTTTACTTTTTGCAATGATTGATATCAGGCAGAAACTTTATAGTGAATCAAAGGATGTGGTATTGCCTTTTAAACCTAAAGTCGAGTTAGACGGTATTAAATTTGTAATTCCTAAAAAAGGCGATAAACTTAAATTATTGCAGTTATCAGAAAGAAATTTAAAATATTATAAACTTGAAAAGGATAGGATTAAAGAAACATTTAAGGAAAAAAGTCCGATAAATAAAATTTTAATTCAGTTAAAAGATGATTTAAGATTGTCTGAAATACCCGAATATATCGAATGCTTTGATAATTCAAATATTCAGGGAACAAATCCCGTAGCTGCCTGTGTGGTCTTTAAAGAAGGAAAACCTTTAAAGAGTGAATACAGGCATTATAATATTAAGTCAGTTAAAGGACAAGATGATTATGCTTCTATTGAAGAAGTTGTATATAGAAGATATTCAAGATTAATCAATGAAAATCATCCCTTACCACAGTTAATTGTTATTGATGGAGGAAAAGGGCAATTGTCTTCAGCATATAAATCACTTGAAAAATTAAATATATCAAAGCAAATTGCAATTATTGGAATTGCGAAAAAACTTGAAGAGATTTATGTTCCAAAAGATTCAATACCTATTTATTTGAATAAGAATTCTGCTTCATTAAAGCTTTTGCAGAAAATTCGAAATGAAGCTCATCGGTTTGGAATTCAATTTCACAGACAAAAAAGATCGGCAACTTTAACTACTTCTGAAATTAATAATATTAAAGGAGTAGGAAGTCAAACAGTTGAAAAACTATTTAAAATGTTTAAAAATATTGAAAACATTAAAAATGCATCTATAAAAGACCTTGAAAAAGTAATAGGCAAAAGCAAATCGAAAATAATTACGAACTATTTTAATGGTCTTAATAATAGTTAAGTAAAATATATAATATGGTAATATATTTCAGAGTTTTAATTTTAATGGCATTTTATATTCAAATAATATTTATTAGCTTTCGCCACCGATTATTATTCTGATAATAGTATGATATATAAATATACACAGGATATTGATACTGTTGTTTTAGATTATAAAACTGATAATACTATTGATACTGTATTTCAGGTTAATAATAACGATTCTATAAGCACAACCCAGGATGATTTGATTAGAATCAAATCCTCGATTAATAAAGATGCAATTGAAAATATAATATTTCAAGGCCAGCGAAGGGATAGTTTAATATCAAAGAAGAAAATAGAATATAAAGGACCAAAAATAATAATACCCTCGAATGATAGCATTATTAAAGCTAGGTCGATTAAAGAAGGAATTCCGTATGTTTTAACTAGCAAGCAATTTAAAGATTTATCACAACAAAATATTTTCAATAATTTTTCATCCGATATAAAAAATTTGAATAAAAAATTTATTAATCCAGATTTATATATATTTAATACCGGGGAAGATTTAGAACAAGTAAATAATTATCAGCATTATATTTCTTATCCTGATCAGTATAAAAGAATTTATAAAAGAATCAAAACAAGAGCCACAAATGATTGGTTATTGGGTTTTTTAATTATATCTATAATAATTCTGGGCTGGAGTAAGCTTTTTTTTAACAAATATTTAAATCAAATTATTCAGGCAGTCTATAATTTTAGACTTGCAAACACGTTATTTCGTGATAAAAATGCATTCCTTAAACGGCTAAATATTTTATTAAACATTATTTTTATCATTAACGTTAGTGTTTTTATGACTCAAATAATGAATTATTATTCATTTAATCCCTTTAAAATACACACAGTATATTATTTGTTATTTTTTTTAATTGTTGTGCCATTAATATTTTTTATTAAAAGTATAATCTTAACTGCTACCGGTAATTTATTCTTATCAACCGAAATATACAGGGAGTATATTTATAATGTTTATTTAATAAATAAAAATATTGGAATTTACCTTTTGCCAATTGTTTTATGTATACTTTATATTAATGAATTGATTATGCCCTATTTTATTATAGCAGGAATAGGAATAATAGGATATTTTTATTTAATAAGAATATTTCGTTCTATACAAATAATTTTTCAAAAAGGAGTTTCAAAGTTCTATTTGTTTTTATACCTTTGTACACTTGAAATTTTGCCAGTGATATGGTCAGTGAAAATAATTCTTTTATATGTTTAAAGGATTATTGATTTGGAGATTTGAATTGTTGAACTAAACTTAAGTGCTTTGAAAATAAAAAAGATATTAGTATCTCAGCCTAAACCAGAATCAGATAAGTCCCCCTATATTGAATTAGCTGAAAAGAATAATCTTAAGATTGATTTTCGTCCCTTCATACAAGTAGAAGGCATTGCTGCAAAAGAGTTCCGATCCCAACGCGTTGATATTTTAACACATTCTGCTGTTATTTTTACAAGCAGAACTTCTATTGATCATTTTTTCAGAATTAGTGAAGAATTGAGAATTAACGTGCCCGATGCGTTTAAGTATTTTTGTATTTCTGAAAATACAGCGTATTACCTGCAAAAATATATTGTTTACAGGAAAAGAAAGATATTTTATGGAAATGGCAAATTTATCGATTTAATGGATATCATAATGAAACATAAGGATGAAAAGTTTTTAGTACCCTTGTCTGATATACATAAAGAGGAAATACCCAATACCTTAGAGAGATTTAATATTAATTTTACTAAAGCCATATTATATAAAACTGTAAGTAGCGATTTATCTGATATTCAGAATATTGATTATGATGTATTGGTATTTTATAGTCCCTCGGGAATTAAATCATTATTTCAGAATTTCCCTTTATTTAAACAAAACGATATTAAAATTGCTTCGTTCGGGCCAACTACTATTAAGGCTGCTAAAGACGCTGGATTAAGAGTAGATATTCAGGCTCCTATACCACAGGCTCCTTCTATGACAATGGCTTTAGAACAATTTATTAAAAAGTATAATAAAAACAATAAAAATTAGTACTTTAAATAGCAAAAATTAAAGCTGGAGCGGTCTCATTCTGAACTAGTTTAAGGATCTTCAACTAGTTAAATATGAAAGGGATAAGATTTTGAACCTTTAGCTAGGCGAAGCCAAATAAATTCAGAATGACGGTTCGGCAGCCTTTTGATACTGCCCTTTTTTTATTTTATTCATTCTTATACCAATTCAAATCCTATCTTGAAAACAAATAGAAGTAAAATGTTTAATTTTATGGAATAAATTCTATAATTATGTATAGATTTAAGAAGGATGAAAGAATTAAAGGGAAACTAACATTTCAGAAGATTATTTCAGACGGGGAATCTTATTTTAAATATCCTTATAAATTTTATTGGCGTTTATCTGATATTGAGCAGAAATATCCTATTCAGGTTGGTATTAGTATTTCAAAAAGAAATATAAAAATGGCAAATAAAAGGAATTTAATAAAAAGACGAATTCGTGAAGTATATCGGTTAAATAAACAAATATTTTATAGAAAACTTGAAAATGAGAATATTAGAATTCAATTATTAATTATATATTTAGCCGATAAACCAATTACATTTGTTGAAATTAGAAATTATTTGGTTTTATATTTAAATGACTTAATTTTAAAGGTTTGTGAAGAAAATCCTCGTTGAAATATTAGTATTATTTGTTAAATTTTATAAATATTTTATTTCTCCAATAACTCCTGCTTCATGCAGGTATACTCCAACGTGCTCTGAATATGCCATTCAGGCATTAAAAAAATATGGCCCTGTAAAAGGACTATTTTTATCGATTAAGCGCATATTGTCATGCAATCCTTGGGGAGGACATGGTTATGATCCGGTACTATAATAGTAACTTTGTGTATTATATATTAAAGATTTAAAAATGAGACTATTATTAATAAGTAATTCAACTAATCCCGGAGAACCATATCTAGAATACCCAAAAAAGCAAATAGAATTGTTTTTAGGTAAAGAAATAAAAAAGGTTTTGTTCATTCCATATGCTGCTGTTACTATTTCCTATGATGAATATTATGAAATGGTTAATAGGCAATTTAATGATATTGGATATGAGGTTCAGTCTATTCATCGTCTCAAAAATCCTGCGAAAACAATATTAAAGTCTAAAGCATTGATTGTGGGAGGAGGAAATACTTTTAAATTGTTAAAGGAAATTCAGGATAAAAGGCTTATTAAACCAATTCGAAAAATTATTATTGAAAAGAGTATTCCTTATATTGGCTGGAGTGCCGGGGCAAATCTTGCATGCCCGACTATTCAAACAACAAACGACATGCCTGTTGTTGAACCTGATAACTTTAAAGCTTTAAATTTAGTTCCTTTTCAAATTAATCCACATTATACTGATTTTCATCTTAAAAATCATGGTGGTGAAACACGTGAACAAAGAATTTTGGAATATTTAGAAATGAATCCTGGAAAATACGTTGTTGGTTTAAGAGAAGGAACAATGATTCGGATAGAAGACAATAATATCCGGTTAATTGGAGAGAAAAAAGCACGAATATTT
>JAFGQQ010000068.1 GCA_016935595.1 Bacteroidales bacterium | reverse complement strand
TTTTTCATTTGTTCCCTGTCTAAAGATTCGTCAATCATTCCCGATATTTTCACATAACCTCCGAGAGGCAGCCATCCCATGCCATATTGGGTATCGCCGCGCTTAAATTTAAAGATTGAAAACCATGGATCGAAAAACAAGTAAAACTTTTCAACCCTGGTTTTAAATATTTTGGCAAAGATAAAA
Source organism: Bacteroidales bacterium (assembly GCA_016935595.1). The sequence continues at coordinate 2,659 of JAFGQQ010000068.1, read as the reverse complement.
TGACCTAACTCATGCAATATTACTAATATAGAAAGGCTTAACAAAAACTGTGCTATCTTAATCAAAACTTCCATCTTACTATTTTTTTAAAATTATATTTTCAGCTATTTTCCTGGATTCATAATCGGTATTTAAATAATCATCCAATGTTGGATGTTCAATAAAAGCTATGTTATTTATTGTTTTTTCAATTATTTCAGACATTTCAATAAATCCAACTTTATCCTGTAAAAAATATTCAACAGCAATCTCGTTTGCAGCATTTAAAGCACAAGGAATATTCCCCCCTTTTTCCAAAGCTTCGAATGCGAGTGCAAGATTACGAAATTTTTTTAAATCTGGTTGCCCAAATGTTAAATTCGGATAATCGGAAAAACTAAACCGTTTGAAATCAGTCTTTATTCTATCAGGATAAGACAGGGCATATAAAATGGGTAATCTCATATCAGGCAAACCCATTTGTGCTTTTATTGAACCGTCTTCAAACTGCACCAGGGAATGTATAATCGATTGTGCATGAATAACCACTTCAATTTGACTTGGATTTAAATTAAACAACCATTTTGCTTCAATGGTTTCTAATCCTTTGTTCATAAGTGTAGCCGAATCGATAGTTATTTTATTTCCCATGCACCAGTTCGGGTGTTTTAAGGCTTCTTCTTTCTTTACATTTTGTAAAGATTTTAAATTATAATTTAAAAAAGGACCACCCGAAGCTGTTAGAATAATTTTTTCAATTGGATTATTGTTTTCACCTGCCAGGCATTGAAATATAGCTGAGTGTTCAGAATCGACAGGATAAATATCAATATTTTTATTTTCAGCAAGTTTAGAAATTAATTCTCCTGCTACAACCATAGTTTCTTTGTTAGCCAAAGCAATAGTTTTTTTCGCAATAATGGCATTTATTGTAGGAATCAATCCTGAAAAGCCAACCATAGCAGTTAAAACAATGTCAATGCTATCTAACTGAACTAAATCCTCCAATGCAGTTTTCCCTGAATATACCTTAATTGGATAACTATCCAGTGCCTCTTTAAGTTTTGAATATTTCTTATCGTCATAAATTACAACTACTTCGGGTAAAGACTTTACGGCTTGTTGAATTAACAAATCAACATTGCTATGTGCACTTAATAAAATTACTTTAAATTTTGATTTATTTGTATTAATTACTTCTAATGACTGGGTACCAATTGATCCTGTTGAACCTAAAATTGCAATATTCTTCATCAATAAACCTCGTTTTTAAAATGAAATGTAGTCTTCCGGATCAAGCGGTTTTCCATCATGCCATAATTCAAAATGTAGATGTGGGCCAGTAGTTAACTCACCCGAATTCCCCACAATTGCAATTGCTTCACCTGCTTTTATAAAATTTCCGACTTTTTTTAATAACACTGAATTATGCTTATATACTGAAATTAAATTATTTGCATGTTGAATTTGAATTACATAACCGGTTTCGAGAGTCCAATTCGCCATTGTAACAGTACCCTCTAACACCGCAGCTACAACTTTATTAGGCGCAGTAACAACATCAACACCAAAATGGTTCTCGTCAATATTAAATTTATTGGTTACAATTCCTTTTAGAGGCACAAAAAAGTGAATCGTCGAAAAATTTATTGGGGAAGAATTATCATTATCAGCAAGTATTAAATTAAATTGTTCTTCCTGTTCAATTTGTTCGCGTAAAATGGAATCAAAAGGTGATTTTGTAAATGTTATTTCTTTATACTCAGCCTCATTTTCATTAGAATCGATAAACTCTTCAGGATCTTCACCTGAAATAATAGCTCTTATATTGTTATAATATTGTTCCCTGACTGCTAACTCATGTTCTAAAGAATCAAGTTTAATTGAGTTTAAAATTATATTCCTGCGTAAATCGCCATCAGGATACCCGGGAATAAATTCCTTTGCAGGCGTATAGGCAACAATAAGTATGGTTAATGTTATTAGACATATTATGGCTGTTCCAAATAAGGCAATGAGGTTAAGTCTTGACAACCTCATATACCAAACCTCTTCAAAAGTATTGTCATTATATACTATGAGACGATACTTATGAGTGAGTTTATTAATTAATTTTTTGTTTTTATTATTGTTTTCCATATTTTAAAATACAGGAAGTTATTTAAATTGTTCATTCAATAACTTTAACATGTGTTTCCTCACTTTGCCAAAGTCCATGCTTAGTGCATACAGCCATAGCTGTAAGGGTCATGCTTACAGAGGGTACAATATAAAAGTCAACTTCTACATGATTGGGTTTATTACCAAAAATTCCCGGTACAAAATGAGCTTCAGCAATAAAAGTTTCCCTGTTCCATAATTGAACATATGAGATATAATGGTCAAAATCATCAGGATGCTGATATTCATTACCAATTTTGATCTTAACTTTAAATTTCTCACCTTTTTTTACTTCTTTTTCACAAATTATCCGGGGAATATGCCTGTCGAAATAATCTTTTCTGATCTCTTTTTCTTCGAGAGAAATATCAACCGGTTTAAATATTCTGGGCATTAATAAATAAATTTTATTAAAAAATGAAGTAACTATTTATTTCTCAACAAAAATAGGATATTTTTTTGATAATAATAAAACTAAATGTAAATTTGCAAACTTAAAATATATTGCGGGGTGGAGCAG
>JAFGQQ010000067.1 GCA_016935595.1 Bacteroidales bacterium | reverse complement strand
TTTAACGCCTTGATATCTTTAAATCTATCCTGCAATTCTTCAACATTTAAAGCTTGTTTTAATTTATCTTCCTGGTATAAACTAATGCTTTCAGTAGTAATAAAATAAAAATAATTATTCACAATACTCCCATGTCCGGCATAGAAAAATATAAAAACATCTTCCTTTGTAATTTGATTTGAAATCTCATCGAGAGCTTGTAAAATGTTTACTTTTGTTGCCTGTTTATCAAACAATTCATAAACTTCAATTTTTTTGAATAATTTATTTCCTTTCTCATTTATTAAATTAACAAAAGCTTTAGCATCAGGTTTTGCAAAGCTCAAGTTTAAAGCCGGATTTTCATATTCATTAATTCCAACACTTAATACATAGCATTTTGATGTTTTTGGTATTCCTTTATAATAAACTTTAGCTGAACTTTGACCTGATTCAATCATTGCATCATTATAGGCAGATATAGCAATATCGTTTTCACCCGAGACCAAAATCAGATTAAATGTCTTCATGGCATACTGCCCTGCCTTTTTCATGCGTTTTAAATCTTCATCTTCTACATTTATTCTCTTCCCGTTTTGCATAACCTTCAGTTCGGAAACACCACCACCGTTATTAACAACCTTAACCAAAAACATTACATTATTGTTGTCAAAATTTGAATTAGGTTCAGGAGATATAATTTCAACAGATGGTGGAGGAAATTCCTCGACCTGGTTTAATATATTATTTCTGTATTCACCTTTTAAATTATGAATCACTTCCCTGTATAAACCCGGTCTGTAAAATTCATTAAAAAACTGATCTATTGCATATATTTCAACGCCCTTTACAAATGATATTGAATTAAAAGCACCCTGGGATGCGTCAAAATAACCTTCAGGTGTTTTACAAAACCAATCATTTTCGTTAATAAAAATTTGTGTAACTAATTCTTTATTTTTTTTAATATCCCATGTTTTTATGGTTCCATCGCGACTACCGGTAATTATTTTTGTTCCGTCTGAAGTTATATTTACAGCACCTACCCCGCCTTTATGTCCGACAAAAGTATTTAATAAGTTACCGGTTTTTAAATCCCAAATTTTTGCAGTATTATCATCACCTCCGGAAATAATATAATTTCCGGATGTGTCATAATTTACCGAATAAACACCTCCTTCGTGAGCATATATTTTTTTTACCTGTAATCCTGAGTAAAAATCCCAGACTCGAATTGTATTATCCCAGCTTGCTGTTACAAATTTAGGCTCATCAGGATGAAAATTAATCGAAGAGACAACATTTGTATGACCGGTAAATACCCTGATCTCTTCACCTGTGTCAATCTCAATTAATTTCAATTTTCTGTCTAAACCGCTTGATAAAATATAAATTCCGTTAGGACCGAATTTAATATGATAGCTCGCCATTCCTTCATGCGGATAGACAGATTTTATGGCATATCCACCCTCTATGTCCCAAATAGTAATATATCCTGCCCAATCGGCTGTTGCCAGATATTTATTATCCGGACTTATATCAATCGAAAAAATTGTTAATGTTGTATCTCTTAGTTTAAATGTCTTAATAGCCTGCCCTGTTTCAACATTCCATAAAACAGCTTTACCATCTAATCCCCCAGTTGCAATGTATTTGCTATCATTGCTAAAATTCAGACAAATAACCATACTTTTATGCCCTTGCAGTATTTTATAAATTTTTCCAGTTGAATAATCGATTAATTTAGCGTTATTTCCGGTTCTTCCAATTGCAATATATTTTCCATCCGGGCTTAACTTTGTTTCATTTATAAGAGCTACCCAATACATATATGTATGGTTTAATATCCGTTCATCAATATCATTCAAATATCCTTTTAATGTTAATACTGTTTCTCCTGTCTTAATATCCCAGATATTTGCCATTCTATTATCACTGCCAGTAATTATTTCAGAGCCGTCAGGATTAAACCGTACAGTATTGATTCCTTTTGATTCTTCCTGAATTTCCTTTATTACTTTTCCTTTTTTAAGATTCCAAACGCTAATCGATCCATACTGAACAGATGCCAAATAATTCCCATCATTACTTATTGTAATTAAACTATATCTCCCTTTTTTATCAAATAATTCATTTACGAGTTCACCTGTAGAAACATCAAATATTTTTATCGAGTCGGAATAGCTTGTTATTACAAATTGATTATCGGGTGTTATAATCGCTTCTGACATGCATGCCGAGCAATTATATTTTGTTTTTTTAAACTTTCTTATCAATTCACCGGTTTTTGCATTCCAAAGAAGAGATGTTCTGTCATTTGAACCAGCAAGTATATATTTCCCGTCCTTACTAAATGTAACAGTTCGGGCTCCGGTATATTCATAATTTTTAGAAGTTACATCTTCAGGAATTTCTTTGAAATCTGCAATTTTCTGTCCTGTTTCTATATTCCAAGTTGAAACAAAGGATTTTTTACTGCCTGTTACAATTTGATCCCCATCGGGATTGAAGGAGGCCGAGATTAAATAATCATCTTCAATTGTAAATTCTTTGATTAATCTGCTTGTTAAAACATCCCATATTTTTATAGTTCCATCGTCACATACTGAAAGTAGCTTAGTATTATGATTATCAAATTCCAGATATATTATTGTTCCTTTATTTCCAAGATATGAACGAATTTCTTTTCCATCATTCGCATTCCACAATTTTATGGTTTTGTCTTTGCTGCCTGTTACAATGTAATTCCCATCATGACTGTAAGCCACTGCTGTAACAGCAGCATAATGACCGGTTTGAACAACGGTTTCTATTGAATTTTCTTGAGAATTACCCGGTATAATTTTTATTAAAATATATATTGAAAAGAATAAAATCTTTCTTGTTAGTTTGAATAACTTCATATCCTTCATGCATTATTGTTATAATATAAAATTATGAAAATATAAATAGAGAAACAAACAACGTTCAATCGATTATGAAGCAATTGATATATAATTTTACTATGAAGGTAAGTTATTTATTATTAATAATAACTAATAGTAAGCAAATATTCTAAAATGAGAAGGAAGTAGAATATTTTCCTTCTCATTTAAATTAATAAATATAATTTTTATTCATTCTCACCTTTAAATCCAGGATTCTGGTCAATAATACCATCCATCAGATCGAGTTCATTTTGTGGAATCTGAAATAATCCTTTTTTATCAACAAAGTTGTTTCCATCAACATCTAGACTTTCGGTATCGGCAGAATTAGAGAAATCACCTCCATCATTATCATCAATATATGTAAGGATATCAACAAGTTTAGAAAAATCGCCATTACATGATCTTAAAATATCCCAATAACGTAAACCCTCACAAGCCAATTCCAGTCTTCTTTCATCTAAAATATCATCAACAGTGAGTGATGCTGAATAATTATGAGTATTATCACCAAATGCCCTTTCACGCACCCTATTGAAATAGTTAAGCGCGGTTCCATCACTTCCGCCGTTGGTAATTACATATAATTCAGCTCCCATTAAAAGAACATCGGCAAAACGGATTATCATAAAATCTTCTAAACCATCCCATTGCCAATCTGTTCCTCCCAAACTAATAATTTCAACCACGTTGCCTACTGAGGCATGTTCATATTTTTTACAACTATAACCTGTATACTGGGCCTGTTGCTGGCCAACCCAATCATATGTTATTCCCTCGTCATCCCATGAAAGGATAGTGGCTGTCCGACGTGTATCGGTAATATCATAAGTATTCCATAATGAAGGCAGAACAGGTATTGCTCCCCATCCCTGTCCATATGGATCAATATTTGTACCACGAGGGCCAATCATACGTTGAAACCATGCTCCGCCATATTGCTGATTGCCTGCACTTGTAATATAGCATCTCACTGACCATACAACTTCAGGATTAGTTTCTCCGGCGTATGCATCAATGCTAGTATCGCCACCAAGCTCGGAATATGTTGACACCCTCCATAAACTGGCAAACTGGTCAACCAAATCATGACCACTATTATTAATAACATCATCAATATAATCACGGGCATCTTCTGCAGTAAAACCATTTAAATCAGGATCATTATAATATCCGCTATAATAAAGATATATCCTTCCAATCATAGCTTTTGCAGCCCAACTTGTTGCATGTCCCCAGTTTTTTGTCATTGCCGGATAGGTTGCTTTAAGTCCATTCTCAGCACAAAATACTAGGTCATCAATCATAAATGAATATAATTCCTCGGCAGGGGTTCTGGATGGAATTTCATCCGGTGTAAGTGTATGGTCCAGAGCAGGTATTTCTCCAAACATCCTGGCCAGGTAAAAATGAAAATGAGCTCTAAGAAACTTGGCCTCAGCCTGGTATTGTATCCTTAATGCTTCTTCACCTGTCCAATCAATTAATTCTTCATTTTCAAGGTAAACATTAGCACGGTAAATAGCTCCGAAATAAGTTTCCCAGATTTCCTGATGAGCATTTGCTTCCGGCCACGTTAAGCACCTGTCAACTCTTTGAAAGCCTCCACCATCGCCTGTACCGGCTCCTCCTGCGCAGTTATCGGAACGAATTTCAGAAAAAATATAAGAAGCCCACCAGTCATCGCGCAG
>JAFGQQ010000461.1 GCA_016935595.1 Bacteroidales bacterium | reverse complement strand
TCGTAATGAAACCTGCAACTTGCAATTATTATATCATTTTCTAGAACTTTATATACTAACCTATGCTCATGGTCAATCCTTCTTGACCAGTAACCTTTTAATTCATGTTTTAATTTCTCAGGTTTGCCTAAACCTTCAAAAGGGTTTCGTTTAATATCTTTAATGAGATTATTGATTTTTCTGAGCATTTTCTTATCATTCTCAAGCCAAAAAATATAGTCATCCCAGGCTTTTTCCGTAAAACTATGTATCATTCTTCTATTAAATCTTTACGGATGATTTTTCCTTCATTAACCTGTTGAATTGATTGAAGTAAATGCTGCCTGTTAGCTTCAGTTGAAAATAAATAATTTGTTTCTGTAAGTGAATTATATTCATCTAAAGACATTACAACAGCAGCCTTTTTATCACCACGGTTAATTATCACTGTTTCATGATCATCAGTAACAATATTCAGGTATTTTTTTAAATCTTTTCTGAATTCAGACATATTAGCTGTTTGCATAATGTACAATTATTAGTTAACAATATTGTACAAATATATGTACTTTATTTCAATTTTCAATATAATATTTTAAATATTTTCAATTTAAAAATAAAAAGAGCTCCATAAATAATGGAGCTCAAGATTAAAAATATGTATTTCGTTATATTAATTATATTATACTAATTTAACATTTACAGCATTTAATCCTTTTCTTCCTTCTTGTAGTTCAAACTGAACATCATCATTTTCTCTTATTTCATCAATAAGACCACTAACATGAACAAAATGTTCTTCACTTGTTTCAATGTCTCTAATAAAACCAAAACCTTTGGCATTATTAAAAAATTTTACTTTTCCTTCTTTCATAATTTTATTTTAATAATTAAAGTGCAAAAATATAACATTTAAATGAATAAACGTGTTTTATTAACAACTATTTCAATTAATAAGCACAATTACTATATGTACTTTATTAAAAATTATTCATCAAAGTTATTATAACTATTTAAATAACATTTTATTACCCTTATTGTTCAAAATACTTATAATATGATATGATACAGCTATTTGTAAATAAAAAATAATTCAATTGCATTGAAGATACTGAACTTTTAAATAGTTGTTAATTAAAAAAGTACTAACTTTATAAATAACTATATGCATAAACTGATTTAAATTGAACATAAGTACTTTATTTATAAAATTGTTTATTATCCTGGAAATTAGCCTTTTATCAATAAAAGGATTTTCCCAGGAAGAAATGGATAATATTGATTTAAACCGTATACCCCAAAAAAAAATCAGGAATTTTATTATTGCGCAGAAAGCTCAGAATTTCATGAATTTTAGTGAAATTCAATCGAGCTGCAAAAATGAAAAAAACCTTTCCGGTTTTTTTAAACAAGAGTTTGCTTTTATAATTAAAGAAAATCCTGACAAGGTCTGGAATAATTATATAACAACCAGTCCGGCTGTATCGTGGAACGGAAAGATAATTTCTTTCGGATTAATGTTTTCAAAACTAACCGGTTTCATTATGTATAGAGATGATAATAACTATACTGGTCTGGAAACTGGCCAGGTGTTATATTTGAACCTGAAATTTCTCAGAGGTATTTATAATTTGGCTGTCGGCCTGGAAATAATAAGCATTGACGATGAGAACAAATCAATCAAATTCAGTTACCTGGATGACGGAAAAACAAAAGGCTGGCAAACTTTTCATGTTATTGTAACCGAAAATGGTTATACCAAAATAATTTATAGTGCTTTTTATAAAAGCAATTCCCTTTTTCGCGATAAATTTTTATACCCGCATTTTCATCATAAAGCAATTAAAGAATTTCATTTCATTATGAAAAATATCCTTATAAAAAATAATAAAACCTAAAATAAAAATAGCTTGAAGTCAGACACAAAGAAATGGATTGAACTGCTTGCAGTAATAATAACAGGTTTATTGAAATTTATTATAATGGATTGGTTACAGATGAGGGCATTTTATATTGTTGGAGTATGCTTATTCTGGCTAATATATATTGTTGTGAAGTATAAAAGTGATCGTACCTTATTTAAACACTGGGGATTTCAAAAGAATAATTTCAGGCAATCGTTCGTTTTTCTTTTTCCTGTAGCTATTCTTAGTATAACTGTTATTGTTATATATGGCTTGTTAAACAATACAGTTATTCTGAACCGGAATATCATATTGATATTTTTATTATATCCTGTATTCGGATTATTTCAACAATTTATGATGATAGGATTAATTGCAGGAAATTTAATAGCAATTGAAAAAATCAGGTTTAAAAACTACCAGGTGGTCATTTTAACTTCAATAATCTTTAGTTTAGTGCATTACCCTAGTTATTTTCTAATGGTCTTCACTTTTTTTCTTGAATTAGTTTTCACATCAGTTTATTTAAAATGGCGCAATTTATGGTCATTGGGACTTTACCACGGATGGATAGCTACTTTCTTATTATTTTATGTACTGGAACGTGATCTTTGGATTGAATTATTTGCATGGTTTTAAATATGAAAAAACCGTTTTAAGTCGATTCCTTTTTTTAGACGGTAATGAATAAAAAACAATATAGCTGAAATAGGTATCATGCAAACCATTACAATTATACTCCAGTGCAAGTAAAAAACTTTTTTCGTGTATATCGAAATAATTCCTTCAATACACATTGTAAGTAAACCGATAGCAATAAAAAAACAGGCAAGCATATTAAATCCCTGTTGGTTAGATATGCGCATAAGAATGACTAAAACTAGGATAATAAAATACAAAGAAAAAAGAAATGGTATTCCAAGTTTAACTCCCCACCCTATATTTAAATTATACATATCAAGAAGTACCAGCAGAATTGAGGTTGATACAAAGCTACCCACAAATACCAATATAATCTTATGCCGCCAGAAAGTGATTAATGTAATATTTACGAATATTACCAGAGAAGCAGTAATGCTATACTTTGACCATGTAATGTTTTTGTTTATGATAAGATCAATAATAAGCGTTACAATAATTCCTGAAATAAGAATAATACCTGATAATTCCCAGAATAATTTGCGCCTTTGTTTTTGAGTTAAACTTTCATAATCAGAAAATAATTTTTTCTCAGGCTGGGGTTGTGCAGATTGCAAATGTTCTTTTTTAACTGATTTTTCATCAATGGATTCTCCACACAACGGACAAATATTCATATTTTCTTCCAGTTCAACACCACAGTTTTTACAATAATTCATAATAATTATATTTTAGTATGTTGTTAATTTCACTTTTATGCCCTGGAGTACAAGAAATTTTAAAAACTTTTTTTCAAACTCTTTTGATCTGGTAACATTCCCGAAACTTATAACTAATTTATCATTAAATCCTATAACTCCACAGTTTATTTTTAATTTTTTGTGTGGCGGAGGAGGAGTTAAAACAAAATATTCAATTAATTTACTTATTTCCTGTGGAAATTCAACTTTTCCCAGGTTTGTTAAAACCCCGCTATATTGATTTATTCCTAATGTGTAATATGTAATATTAAGGAATATATTCTTTATAAATAAGGGTACGCCCCTGACAAAAATTTTTTTTTCACCTCCAACGTTTCGTGCAATTATTTTATTTACCAGCTTTTCATCGGTTTCAAGTTGCATTCGATGATACACGGTTTTAATAATTTCTTCGAAAGTATAATGGCCTAGCCGTAAATCAATTTCAGGCATAACAAATAAGGAAAAATTCCTCATAGATTTAGATGGATAAATGTTTCTCAGGTTAACAGGTACCTGAATTCTAAGTTTTTTAAATTTTTTATAGCGGCTATACACATTCAAATTTTTATAAATATCTTGAAGTACATACAAGTACAAAGCTATCAGATAAATAGTTATATTAACACCTTTTTCTTTAGCCTTGTTTTTAATTTCATTTATAGATAAAATTGCAATTAGTACATCGAAGCGTGGTAAAGTATTCAGGGAAAAAGGTAAATGAAAAGCTTTGGATTGTTTTAAGGCAGTCGGTATATTTTCTTTAAAATATTTATTATATGAATCTTCAAATTCCTCTTTAGAAATAATTGAATCAGGATGGATATAGTCAAAATTTTCCGATATAGTTGTACCCCTATATTTTAAATACAATATTAGAAGAGATTTGAAAAAATCAAATGCACCTCCCCCATCAGTTAAAATATGTGATATTTCTAAACTAATCCTGTTTTTTTTTACCAGAATTCTAAACATTAACTTATTCTTATCTCTTTTATTGAATTCCCTGCAGGGTATCTGGTTTTCAGGTTCAAGTGATATTGGCAAATTAACGTATTCGAGAAAATACCAGAAAAATCCTTTTTTTAGTCTTACTTTATAATATGGAAATCTTTCTTCAATAGAATGAATAGCTTTCATCAGGTTTCCAATTTTAATCCTTTCCTTTAATACGGCTGACACTCTTATAACAACAGTCATTTCTTTAGATTGGACTGCAGGAAATATTTTTGCAGCATTATCTAAGGGAAGCCAGAAATCCTCTCCTTTTTTATATGAATCTTTAATATGGTTCAAAATCGTTTTTTAATAATTTAAACAAAGATACCATATTGTAACTTTATTATTATGGAAACTTAATATTATTTAAATAGGGAATTACAATACACCTATTGGCTATTTTGGCTCAAAGACAGACATTTAGGGAAGCTTTAGTAATAAAAACTTTCTACCTGATGAGCACTTTTAATTTGTGTTTTAATAAAGTATTATTTTGATATTTAAACCTATCGAACTTTTGTCCAAAGCTATATTAATCCCATCAAGAGGCGGGACAATCCATTATAGAACAAACGCCCGAATTAAAAATTTACGTATAGCTTTGCCATTTAGTATAAAATCAGTTTATCGCAGATAATAGTTTCTGAAAAATACAATTTTAATTACTTTTGTTACTAAAAGTAATTCTAAATTAAAATGAACCCTCCATTATTTTCCGGGCTAATTCACAGGAGTAAAAATCTGGCATCTAATTTCAATCTAAGGAAAATATTGATAATCCTTTATTTTGAAGGGTGTTTTATATTTTTTGCATTTTTCTATCAATATCACTTGTATTATATTGAACAAATGCAGTTTTTCAGGTTAAGCGGGGATTA
>JAFGQQ010000066.1 GCA_016935595.1 Bacteroidales bacterium | reverse complement strand
CAAAAAAGTTGGGTAACAGGGTGTGACATTTTCGCAAAAACGGTATTAATAGTTATAGGAACTTTAAAACCGTAAAACAATGAAAACGAAAAACGAAAAAAGAACACTCCAATTCACCAAGGAAACCATCGCCAGGCTGGGGGAAGGGCAGATGAAAGGATTGATTGGGGGGACGAATGGGCTGGTAGTTGTAACGAGAAATGACAATACCTGTACCTGTGTTACTTTCGCCTCAATGAGAGAGCCCTGTTATGATTAAAAATCCATATTAACAATCATACAGGGGATTATAAATGCATTAATAGGTAAATTTTTCCTATTAATGCTTATTTATTTAATTAGAGTCAGTTTTTAATAACCTGGCATAATTTAATGCTTCTTGAAAAACCACATCATTATTTAATTTTATACTTTCAATAGTATTAGGAACCCTGATATCGGGTTTTATACCAATTCTTTGGGTTATATGCCCATTGGGCCAGTAAATGCCTATACCTGTAATATAGGTTGTTATCATCCCAGGAAGGAAAATAGGTGAAATGTTACCATCAGCACCAGCAGTGTTATTCCCAAAACTTATAATTTTATCGTATTGTAACAATAACATGGTTGTGAATTCCCCAATACTTTGTGTGTTCTCATCAATCAGTAAAACAATATTACCCGTGAACTTTGGACCTTCTGATTGTTTTAGCCCAGTACTTTCTCCTAAACTATAACAGTATAGTCCGGGAATAGTAATTGAAGGTGTTGTATAAGAATAAAATTTAATTTGTTGATTAAAAATGTGATTTGCGATATTGTGCAAAATAAACTTACAATTGTTCCGTAAGTCAAGAATTAGGACATTTTTATCTTTAAATGATATAAAAATTGAATCAACATTATCATAATTTACCTTACTTAAGTCAATATAAACAATATCATCTTCAATGATTTTATAAGGTTGAGCTTTTTTCTTCTTCTTTCTTTCATTAGAAATAATCTCTCGATCATACGTTTGAGAAATTATTTCATGGACAGAATTGTTCCGCTCTATCAGAAATTCAACCTTATTTTTTGAAGATCGAGAAAGATAATAGCTTATTGTATGTTGAATAGCTAGTTCGTTTGACCCAGAGAAAAAATTACTTAGGCTATCTCTTATGGTTCTTTCTTCTATACCATCAATTTTTTTCACGATATCACCGAGTTGCAAATTGTTTAGTATAGACAATGAGTCTGAGTAAATCTCTGCTATTATCGTTTGATTTTGAATATACTTAAATTTTACTGGCAAAAATCTATTCCCCATAAAGGCTGAAATAATATCACTGCTAGTATAACCGTGGTTATCATTTATTTGAGCCGTCAACCTACAAACCGCTAAGTGATATTTTAATGTGTCATTTGCTCCAATGAAAAGCGGAATATATTGATCAAGTACATCTCCCCAGCTCTGATCAGTTAAATATTTATATGGGTAGAAATAATTTATCATATTCCAATACCGAAATAATGCTAATAATCTAATATTGAGAGATGGGAAAAGAATCGAATTAAATAACGTGTCAGAATCAAAAATCGGGTTTTTAACCCATTTATTAAAACTTACATATTTATTTTCGAAATCACATTTTTTGAAATAAACATCATGCAAATTTTTAATTGTATTATCAGAAAAAAGGCTTGTATCGTATATCCACTCAATATCTAAATTATTTCTTATTATACTATCCCCGTTGCATGTATCAAAAGACATGAAATTATTTTCAGTATTAGTATGTATTCTGACAAATTCCTCAAAAAAAATCTTTAAAGAGTCACTATTCTTCATAGACGCAACCAAATCGATATTATTTATAAGAACGCTATCCCAGTTTACTGAACTATTGCTTATCGAAAAATTGTAGTATTTTAAAAATCCCCATATTTTGCAAAAGGAACCAAGATTTCTGACCCTATTATCTTTTGCGGTCTGGGACTCATTATCTGTACATCCAGAAAACACTATCAGGGTTATAATAAAAAGTATTTTTGTTATTTTTCTCATAAATAGTGGATTAATTGCCTAATAAAATAAAATTACTCCAAAATATTGGTAATGTTGTTTTCTGATTCCTTAAAAGAGTCAACTTTGCTTGTCTTAATGCATTTGAAAATGAATTTCCCTTCAGAACATAGGTATAAAAAGTAATCATAAAATCAGATGTTTGCCTATCATTAATATTCCACAGAGAATAGATAATATTCTTAGCTCCAGAATAAAACAAACCACGATATAATGTAAGTAATCCCTCTCCTGTAACTTCTTTACCCTCCCCTGTTGAACAGGCACTTAGTACAACTAGATCAGCACTCAACGATAAATTGTATGTTTCATCCACATATAAGATATTTGTCTCAATTTCATCTGGTAAATCGGATTGAGGATATAGGGTCTCATTATAAAAGACGATACCAGATAATTCAGGGTGTTCCAGATTATAAAATCCATGAGAAGCTATATGAATTATAGAATAATTATGGGCATAATCTAAAAAATTTTGCTTTGTGGCATTTCGACTATACAAAGCATAAACATCAATATTTGAGTCGGCAAATAGTTTTTCTAGTTTATCAATTTCCTTCTCTGAGTTTGGAAGATGTTGATACATGTTGTCAGCAATATGCTCTTTATCCGAATTAAATATTGGAGCAAGTGCAAATAATCTAATTATATCAGAATTATTAATTTTAGAATTGGTTTTGTAAAAATTTTTATACCATAATGAAGATGTAAAGTGATATGACACGATATAATCTATTATTAAATAATTTGGCAAATAATCATTATCTGAATTGGAAATAATAAGTGTTTCAAAGGGGAAGGAACACAATATTTTATCTGGTATTATTATTAGCTTATTGATTTTTTCAATCCTGAGTATTTCTTCTACGGGCTCAATTAATCTACAATAAAGGTGCTCACCAAATATTTTTTCTTTATCGCGATTAAAAAATTTAATAGCCCTTAGATTATCGTTAACCTCAATTTCTATATTACTTGACCTTTGGTCGCATATGGAAATTGTTTTTTGCGTGATAATGACTATATATAAAATACTGTCAGTAAAATGATATTCGATAAGGGCTTCGTTATCTACAAGCTTCTCTTGAAGCATTCCTATTGGAATCGTGGAAAAATCATATTTAAGATTATAATAATCTGGATAAAGTTCATGAAAAATACTGATTAATGAATCTAATTTTATAGTGAGCTTATTTCTATCATTAATGAGTGAAGCGAATTTTATTGAGTTTTCCAATTCAAAACTCTTATTTTGAATCAATTGTATAATAAAATTATTTTGACTTAATTCTACTCTAATTTTCTTTTCTAATGAAACTAATGTAGAAGGTACTTTTGCAAATTCCTTGGCCTCTGTTTCCAATATGGATTGATATAAGTAAATTGATTTTCCTTTTTGTATGAGTGACACAATTTCTTCATTTGATAAATACTTTTCATCATAAAATATATCAATCGCCGCATTTAAAACCTCCCTATTAAATGAAACAAAGTATTCATAGTTTAATTCATTGGCATGATTAACATATAAATAGTCAAAATATTTAAAAAGATATAAAAATGTCTTATATGCAGCATCCAAATATTCAAAGCATTTATTACTCCCATTTTTATAAACTCCATATAAAGCCACCGCTTTGTAATACATAGAAATACACATCAATCGATAGTCTATTACATTTGCCTGAGGGGGAAGAGAGAATGCCGATGTGTCACTGAAATCAACTGTGTTACAATTAATCGCTTTTTGGAATAACCTTAAACTTTTAAAATAATCTTTTTTAAAATAATATAATTGGCCAAGTTGATTGTATGACTGAATTAACATGTTAAGGTTTTGCATGTATTTTTCTCTAATATTTAAGCTGATATTATAATATTTCTCGGAAGAATCTAATTCGTTAATCATTAAATAAATTCCAGCTATATTATTATAATACATGGATAAGTCAGAATAATCAACGTTAGAGTGTTGTTGCATTTTTATTGCAGCTTTATAATATTCAATTGCAGTCTTGTTATCACCCATTCTAAAGTAAATAGATCCTATGTTATTAGTAATTATAGCCAACTTTGATCTACTAATTTTATCATTATTAAGAAGCAGTTCTTTAGAAATTTGATAGTACTCTAGTGCTTCATTATAATTCCCTTTATTGTAATAAACGTTACCAATATCACAAGTAATTAGCCCAATCACATTTAAACTGTCTTTGACATTATCCTTAATTATATTTAAACTCTTTAAATAATTTAACAAACTTGTTTCGTAATCATATAATTTACTGTATACCAGTCCCATATAATAATAGTAAATGCCCTTAACCCATTCATCTTTAAGATTACTCTCATTAATTTTTTCTAAAATATTTTTTGATTGAGCAAACTCTCCCAAATAATATAGGACTTTCGCTATTTTTAAATCCAAGGATGAGGCCTGAGCGCTTTTAAATAATTTTTTTTGGCTATCAGAGTTTACGGAAATTTTTAGTGGATGATGTCCATTACTTAAAATGTATGCTATAGAATAAGTTATTAAAGCAGAATCATATTTTGCTTTATCATAATAATAATTCCCAAGTTGTACATATGGATCAGTAATCCTATTAATCTTCAATTCAAAAAAATCAGATTGACCGAAAATATTCCCGCTGCTGAGAATTACAGAGACTAAAAACGTATATAATGTTTTCCTCATTTAATATAGTCATTCACTACCACCATCACCCCCATCCATACCGGTTGTGCTTCGGTTGCAAAGCGGTACATATAAATGGCGGGGGCAAGTTCAGGATAATAGGTCCAT
>JAFGQQ010000460.1 GCA_016935595.1 Bacteroidales bacterium | reverse complement strand
GGTGATTTGGTGCCTTTGTGGCTATTTAGCTTTTTGCCACCAAAACACAAAAACACCAAGATACTCAAAGACTTATTTACAATGCTTTAAGCTTTCAACTCTTAATTCACTAATAATAAAAGAATACAAATAATCAATATTGAATTATTATTACCTGAGAAATTTTGCCGCTTTTTTAAAACTACATAAATATATCTCAGTATTATTTACTAAACATTTGACTCCATCTTTCATAACATTATTTATTTGAAATAAACATTTTAACCATCATTATAAAACAATATTGCCCTAATTGATAATCAATTCAGTTTAAATTTGCACTTACGGTTGCATAATTAATATAAATAGCCAATTAATATAAGAATTTTAATTTAACAAGAATTGAAAATTATAAATTGTATATGCATTAGTATATTATTTTCTGGATTAATATTTTTTTCTGCATGTAATCCAAGAATAAATGATAAGGACATAAACAAGAAATGTCGGTTAGATTTCAATATTGAAAATAAAGTAGATAGCATATTAAAATTATTGACTCTTGAAGAAAAAATTTCCTTACTCCATGCTAATTCTTTGTTTTCTTCATCAGGTGTTGAAGGATTGAATATACCTGAATTACGTTATACTGATGGACCTCATGGTATAAGAGATGAGATGGAAAGACATTCGTGGGCGTCACTTAATCTCACAAACGATTCTGCTACTTACTTTCCAACTGGTACAGCTTTAGCAGCCACCTGGAATATTAACCTTGCATTGGCTTATGGTGATGCTCTGGGTGCTGAGGCTAGGGCAAGGGGAAAAGATATTTTATTAGGGCCTGCCGTGAATATAATCCGGACACCTGTGAATGGTAGAAATTACGAATATTTTAGCGAAGATCCGTTTTTAAACTCTCAAATGGCAGTAAATTATATTAAAGGAGTTCAGAGTAATGATGTTGGAGCATGCATTAAACATTATGCTTTAAACAACCAGGAAATGTTTAGAGGCAGGATTGATGTAAATATAGATGAGCGGGCTTTAAGAGAAATATATTTACCTGTATACAAAGCGGCAGTTCAGGAAGCAAATGTTTATGCTATAATGGGCGCTTATAATAAATTCCGCGGTAACTATTGTTGTGAAAATAAATATTTGTTAAAAGATATTCTGAAATACGAATGGGGTTTTAAAGGTATTGTAATTTCCGATTGGCATGCTACTCATAGCACCATTGATGCTGCACTTAATGGATTAGATATTGAAATGGGAACAAATAAAGGCGAATATGATAATTTTTATTTTGCACAACCATTACTCGATTTAGTAAGATCTGGCAATATTGATGAAAAAATAATTGATGAAAAAGCAAGAAGAATATTGCGTGTTATGTTGAATTGCAAAACCATGGATGAAAACCGGTTAAAAGGATCTTTTGCAACAGTGGAACATTCTAAAGTTGCTTATAATGTGGCATCGGAATCAATTGTTTTATTAAAAAATCAAAATAAATTACTTCCATTAGATATCGAAAAAATTAATAGCATAGCGGTTATCGGTGATAATGCAATAGAGAAGCATGCTTCTGGCGGATTTGGGGCAGATGTTAAAGCCAAATATGAAATATCACCTTTAGAAGGTTTGGAAAAGATGGTGGGTGAAAGAGCTGACATTCGGTTTGCACAGGGCTATAAGAAAATTTCTCCTGCATTTACAAGGAATGGCTGGAAGTTTGTCAGACTTGATGATAATAATATTGACACATTTTTAATTAATGAAGCAGTAAATGTAGCTTCAAATTCAGATGTTGCAATAATATTTGCAGGTTTAAACCATTATTACGATACTGAAGCTGTTGACAAAGACAATATGAAGTTACCCTATGGTCAGGATATATTAATTAAGCATGTAATAAAAGCAAATCCAAATACAATTGTTGTAATTATATCAGGTTCTCCGGTTGATTTGAGCCAGATTACAAATTGTTCTTCTACAATTTTATGGGCTTGGCTTAACGGAGCTGAGGCTGGAAATGCCATTGCTGATGTATTATTTGGAATTGTTAATCCTTCAGGAAAATTACCCTTTACAATACCTTATTCACTCGATGATTCGCCGGCACATTTTCTTAAAACTTATCCGGGAGAGGATTTTATAGCAAATTATTCCGAAGGAATATTGGTCGGATACCGTTGGTTTGATATAAAAAATATTAATCCTCTTTACTGTTTTGGATATGGATTATCATATTCTGAATTTATTTATTCCGGTATAAAAACAAATAAGAACACATATAGAAAAGATGAAATAATAGAAATATCTTTTAAATTAAAGAATTCTGGTAAATATTCAGGATCAGAAGTGGTACAGCTCTATATTTCTGATATCAATTCTAAAGTTTTAAAACCATTAAAAGAATTAAAAGGATTTAAGAAAGTTTTTCTTAAACCAGGAGAATCAAAGAAAGTTACTTTAACATGTGAAGTTAAAGATCTGGCATATTTTGATGATAAATTAATGGATTGGGTAATAAATGAAGGGGATTATAAATTATTAATAGGTTCGTCATCAAGAGATATAAGACTTTCGAAATTAATTAGGATTAAATCAGTGAGACTATGATTTTAAGAGTTATAAATGTATTAATATCATTTATTGGTTATTAAGAATGTAATTAGTAAATTTATATAACTATAATATTAAAATTAAATATTAATAATTATGAGAAAATTATATAAATTCGGTTTAGTAGCATTGTTCATTATAACAGTATTTACGAGATGTACTGAAGTAAAACAGAAAGTAAGGAAAGTTGAAGATTTTAATTATAACTGGAAGTTTATTTTAAGCGACATCCAAAATCCTGAAGATCTTAGAATCAAAGATAATTGGAGATCGTTGAATTTGCCGCACGATTGGAGTATTGAAGGGGAATTTGGCAAAGAACACCCTGCAACAACCGGTGG
This sequence comes from Bacteroidales bacterium, assembly GCA_016935595.1. Next base: position 3,789 of record JAFGQQ010000460.1, on the reverse strand, counting down.
CGGAGCTCTTCCAGGAGGAATTGGCTGGTATAGGAAAACCTTTACCATCCCGGAATCGGATTCAAATAAATTGATCTTTATAGATTTTGACGGAATTTATATGAATAGTGAAGTTTGGATAAACGGGAATTACTTAGGAAAAAGACCAAATGGTTATATTTCTTTTAGATATGAATTAACCCCATACTTATATTATGGAAACAAAGAAAATAATATTACAGTAAAAGTAGATAATTCAAAACAACCCAACTCAAGATGGTATAGTGGATCGGGAATCTACAGAAATGTAAAACTGGTAACTACAAATAAAATTTATATAGACCACTGGGGTACTTTCATTACTACTCCTGAGGTTACTTCTAAAAAGGCCAAAATAAACATAAAAATAAATGTAAGGAATTTATCTGGTAAAGAAATGCCAGTAGATTTAAAAACAATAATTTATAATCAAAAAGGCGGGAAAGTAAGTAGCGTATTAATTCAAGATTTAATTTTAAATGATACTGTTACAGAAATTAATCAACAAATACAATTAAATAAACCTCTGTTGTGGTCAATTGGGAATCCTAATTTATATAATGCTGTAAGTGAAATAATTGCTAATGGGAAATTATATGATGATTACAATACTCCTTTTGGTATAAGATATTTTAATTTTGATTCATTAAAAGGTTTTTCTTTAAACGGCAAGCATATGAAAATACTTGGCGTATGTAATCATCACGATCTGGGATGCCTTGGGACTGCTATTAATACACGGGCACTGGAGCACCAGATTAAGATTTTAAAGGAAATGGGATGTAACAGCATTCGTACTTCCCATAATCCTCCGGCTCCAGAATTACTTGATTTATGCGACAGAATGGGATTCCTGGTCATGGATGAAATGTTCGATATGTGGAAAAAGAATAAGACTCCTTTCGATTTTGGTTTATACTGGGATGAATGGCATAATAAGGACTTAAGAGATTTTGTTAATAGGGATAAAAATCATCCGAGTGTGATAGTATGGAGCATTGGAAATGAAATATTAGAACAATGGGATACATCGGGTACCAGGATAGCCAAAGAGTTGGTTAGTATTGTTAAAAGTATTGACTTAACACGGCCAATTACAACAGGAAATAATGAAGTAAATCCCTGGAATAATATTATTAAATCCGGGGTACTCGATTTAATCGGATTTAATTACCACCATGAGAAATTTCTGGATTTCCATAAAAATTATCCCGGGCAAAAATTCATTGCCACCGAAACTAATTCGGCATTAGCAACCCGTGGCCATTACGATATGCCTTCAGATAGCATCAGGAGATGGCCGAGAAGATGGGATATTCCTTTTAACGAAGGCAATCCTGATAATACCTGTTCTTCATACGATAATTGCAGCGCCCCATGGGGTTCTACACACGAAGAAACATGGAAGGTGATGAAAAACCACGATTTTCTTTCAGGCATGTACATATGGACCGGCTTCGATTATCTTGGCGAACCCACTCCTTACGGCTGGCCTTCTCGGAGTTCATATTTTGGTATAATTGACCTTGCCGGTTTTCCAAAAGATGCATATTACTTTTATAAAGCTGAATGGACTGATGAACCGGTTCTTCATATTTTTCCTCATTGGAACTGGAATACAGGTGATATTGTCGATGTTTGGGCATATACTAATTTAGACGAAGTGGAATTATTCTTGAATGGGATTTCCCTCGGAATTAGAACAAATGCTGATACAATTTTTCATTTGGTTTGGAAAGTTAAATATTCACCTGGTGAAATAAAAGCCATAGGCAAGAAAGATGGGGAAATAGTAATGGAAAAAATTATAAAAACCGCACAAAATCCTCATGCTATTGAACTTAATGCCGACAGGAATATTTTAAAAGCTGATGGGATGGATCTTTCATTTATTACTGTTAAAGTAATCGATGAAAATGGTACAATTGTCCCTTATGCTGATAATTTAATTAATTTCGAAATAAAAGGGGAAGGAATGATTGCCGGAGTTGATAATGGTTGCCAGACTAGCCATGAACCTTTTCAGGCCTCTTACAGGAAAGCTTTTAACGGATTATGTTTGGCGGTTATCAGGTCAACCGAAAAAACCGGAGAAATAACGCTTACAGCAACATCGGAAGGATTGAAGTCACAAACGATAAATATTAAAACAACGAAATAATTAATTTTCTATAGTAATAAGTAAATAAGATTGGTATGATAATGAAGAATAATTTATTGGGTTTATTTATAGTATTTATATATCCTGTTACAGCGCAGGTTACACAAGGTTTTTTTCTTGATGATTTTGAACCGAAAAATGCTGTAATTCCAGCATATATTGATTATAAACATTTACAAGAGGAAGCTACTGCAACAGCAACAATTCATTTTAACGATACCTTGGCAAAAGTATCAAAATACATTTACGGTAATAATTGTAATACATATATGACCCAAATGATTACAGAGCCGGTTTTAATAAAATATATTAAAGATCTGTCGCCAAATGTAATACGATATCCTGGAGGTAATTTAAGTAATATGTTTTTCTGGGATGCTGAATATGGAAAACTTCCGGATGATGTTCCTGAATCTATCTTATGGGCACAGGAAGATTATAAAGCCAGTTTTTGGTTTGGCAGGAACGATAGTCTTAAAACTTTATCTGTCGATAACTATTATAAAATGCTGGAACAAACAAATAGTACCGGACTTATATGCGTTAATTATAGTTATGCCCGGTACGGGACGAGTCCAAATCCTGTTGAAAATGCAGCCAAATATGCAGCCGACTGGGTAAGATACGATAACGGACGGACAAAATTCTGGGAAGTCGGGAATGAAAATTTCGGACTATGGCAGTCTGGATATAAAATAGATACCAGTTTAAATCAGGATGGGCAACCTGAAATTATTTCAGGGGAATTATACGGGAAACATTTTGTGGTTTTTGCCGATTCGATGCGTGCTGCAGCTGAAGAAATAGATGTAGATATTCAGATTGGCGCTAATTTGGTTGAATTAAAAAGAGAAGGGAATTACTATAATCCTGTTGAAATAGACTGGAACGAAGGTTTTTTTAAATATGCCGGTAACAGCGCTGACTTTTTTTCGATTCATAGTTACTTTACTCCTTATAATAAAGATTCCAAACCGAAAGAAATTCTTAACTCAGCCAAACATGAAACACATCAGATGATGGAATATATGAACATAATGTGTGATGAATTTAATGTTGAAGTAAAACCTGTTGCACTCACTGAATGGAATATTTTTGCAATTAGATCCAAACAGTCTGCATCTTATATTAATGGAATACATGCTGCATTAACTTTAGGCGCTTTAATTGAAAATAAATATGGCATGGCTAACCGCTGGAATTTTGTTAACCGATGGGCGAATGGTGACGATCATGGAATGTTTAATTTTGGCGATGAACCGGATAATATACCCCGGTGGAACCCCCGTCCGGTTTATTTCTATATGTATTATTTTCAAAAATATTTTGGTGACCATATGGTGTCTTCATCAGTTAGCGGGAGTAACGAAGTAATAGTTTATGCCTCAAAATATCAATCAGGAGAAGCAGGAATTGTTATAATAAATAAAGGGGGAAAAGAAGAATTTGTTAAGCTTGATTTAAAAGATTTTTCTTTAGGAAAAAGATACTATTTTCATTCACTTACCGGGGGAGACGATCATGATGAATTTTCTTTAAGGGTACATATTAATGGTATTGAACCGGATTATATAACTGGAGGGCCAATATCAAATTTGTCAAATATTCCT
>JAFGQQ010000065.1 GCA_016935595.1 Bacteroidales bacterium | reverse complement strand
TTATCATTTAAATTTGTAACTTCAATAACTTTACCTCCCCTGCCTCCCCATGCATATTTTCCAAATCCATCGGCACCGGGAAATGCAATTTGCTGGGATAATAAAGAATTTATATTAAAAACCAGAACAAGGAAATAAAAACCTATCCGAAATTTTAATTTAATCTTCATCTATTTTTATTCATTTAAACTCTTCACAATAAGTATTTTTGCAGTATCTATTCCACCATCATAATCAATTATTTCGTATTTGAGTTCTGATGGCACAGTTTGATTGACATAATATATAAAAAAATCAGGATAAACTTCATAATTATTTTTGTATTCCGCTAATATTGAAGCAATCCTAAACGGTTTATTTTCCGGATCAAAATCGTTCTGCAAAGGGTAAATAGTTATTTTTTTATTATTTACAAGAAATACTGTATCATTATTTGCGACAGGATTTTTATTGATTAACGAAAATTTAATACCAGCGCCATTCATTACAAGAGCAGGGACAGAACTAACCGGATCGAGTGCATAGTTATAAAAATCCGAAGGATTAAATCCATTTCCATAGCTTTGGTTATCATCATGAACATTTTCGTATATGCAATTTTTAGCAACAAGCTCCGGTACTTCACTTCCTTTTTCTTCATCATCAATAATATGGGCATGTTTAAGGTTACGAAAAAAACAATTTTCAACAACTACATCCGACTCAATACGGGCAGCAATACAGTATCCTGTAATTCCTTCATAATAATTATTGAATACATGCACATCGCCATAACGTACACGCGGCATCCGCTGGTTTAAATGATATGTTTCATTCGAAACAGTATCGGTAAAAGAACTATATCCGTCAAACCAGCAATGGTGAATCGTAACTCTTAAATGGCCACGGTCTGAAGTGAATTTATCTGAACTTCCAATAAGCATGACTTTATTATGCTTACTGAACTTACACCATGAAATTGTTACAAAATCGCCACCAGTACTAACATCGAGCAAACCATCATAACCGTAAAAAAAATCACAATGATCGATCCATACGTTTTTACTTTTTACCGTAATAAAATCAGTTCCCGGGTCACCTTTACCATCCCAACACCCCTGAATATAGGAATTACCAAAATTTATATTACGAATAATTACATTATCGCCATTGATAATTATGCCCCCGTTATGGACCAATGCATCAGGAGTAATCCCTTCTATTGTTAATTTGCCAAAATCAACATCGATTCTCTCTCCGTTTTGCATAAAAATAGTATCATTTATTTGAATTATGCGTGGAATGGAAAGAGATAATGCATTTATAAATTGTTCACGATTATTAACAATAAAATATTCACCTCCACTTCCACCGGTGGTTCCTCCATTTAAAGAAGCCCATCCAATTAGCTGTTCAGATTTATTTGTATTACAAATGATAAAAATTAAAAAAAACAAGAAAATAAACCTTTTATCCATACACAAACAAATTATTCAAATCTTATCAAAAACAAGGTATTACATAGGTCAACACAATAAAAATAAAAATGGGGCTAAAACAATATATGTTATTTTAATGTTACCAGTTCGTTATTGATTAATACATTTTTAAGATTAATATTTGAGACATCTTTAAAAGAATAATTTTTAGTTACTCCCTTAAAATCACAGTTTAAAATAAAAATACTATCCACACATAACTGGCCCTCTATACCAGTTAAATGCAAACCGTATTTTGATTTTTGGGAAATAATATCCGATATATAAACATTTTTAACCAGAGGGTAATAATGTCCGTCTAATTCTGTTTTGTCGTATTTACAGTTAATTTTTACTACAGCCTCTTTAACCTCACCTACCTTAATATTACGAACGAAAATATTTTCAACAACACCCCCTCTGTAACTATTTGTTTTAATGCGAATTGCCCTTTCCAATTCAGGGCTGCTCATTTCACAATTCTCGACAAATACATTCCTGCAACCTCCTGAAATTTCACTGCCAATAACAAAACCGCCATGTCCGTTTTTCATTATACAGTTTTGAACAACAATGTTTTCAGAAGGCATGTTCCATCTTCTCCCATCCTGGTTTCTTCCCGATTTAATTGCAATACAATCATCGCCAGTATTAAAAAAACAGTTATCTATTAAAACATCTTTGCAGGACTCAGGGTCGCAACCATCGCTATTAGGCCCATCGCTATTAATTACCAATCCTTTTACTATAATGTTTTGTGAAAGCAAAGGATGAATAATCCAGAAAGGGGAACGTTCAATGGTAAAATCTTTAAGTAATATATTTTTACACTCATATAATTGAATAAAAGGAGGCCTCAGGTAATTACTGTCGCCCATATGCCTGTTTTCAACAGGGATTTCATCCCGGTTATATTTAATCAATAAAGGCCTACCTTTGGTTATTTGGCTGGATGTGCCTTCTTCCCATCCATAATATGCATTGCCCTTCCATTTCCACCAGTTATCTTCACTCGCTTGTCCATCGAGTTTTCCTTTGCCGGTAATTGCAATATTTTCTTGTTTATAGGCAAAAATTAAAGGCGAATAATTATAACAATCAATTCCTTCCCAGCGAGTTAATACAAGCGGTTTGTAATCATCGGGGTTGGTCGAAAAAATTAATACCGCCCCTTCGTCAAGATAAAGGTTAACATTACTTTTTAGTTTTAAAGCCGCAGTGTAGAATTTTCCGGGAGGTACAATAACTTTTCCGCCCCCTGACTTTGAACAGGAATCTATTGCTTGTTGAATAGCAGAAGTATTATTAGTAATTCCGTCACTTACAGCACCAAAATCGGATATATTATATTCTTTGTTTTTAAATGAAGGCCCTTTAATTTTTTCAAGGATTTTTTCCTTTTCACTCCAATTTACCTCATTTTGAATATTACTATCAAGAGCAAGAAAAACTATACATAAAGCAATAACAAATACTGTATATTTTAATTTATACATTCTATCTAATTTAAATATAATAAGTCTATTATTTAATGGCTATTTTTGCACTATACAGGTTATGGCCGTCCTTCATCAAGTATAAGCCGCTTTTTAACACGGAAACATCAATTATATTATTACCTTTAAAAAGATATACTCTTTTTACTAATAAACCAGTAATAGTATAAATACCTATATAAATATCCATATCAGATTTTACATTAAGAATTTGAGATGCCGGATTTGGATATATATTTAATGTTTTTGCTGATTGATTTGAATTCATAAATTCAATTCCTCCGGGTGTCCATCTTAAATCACCAATAGGAGTTAAATCTAAACTTGCCTCAAGATAGGGTGAAGTTTCAGATAATGTAAAATCACCTTTTTCCGGATCAACGAATTCAGGATCATCAGTATACACATATTGTTTCTGATCCCAAACTACTTCATCAACCCCGCCTCCGACAATATTTAAATCGTAAAATGCCGAAGTTACAATTGAAGTAGTTAAAGTACCGGCATCTTCAGCAAACCTAAAGAAATTGGTTTCAATTGTATCTCCCGGATTTATATTGGAAAATATGCAATTTGTAACAGATAAATTCAAGTCCTGAGCCAGTTTAAAATCGACAATATAGGCCAGTGGTTTTCTTCCATGTATAGCATAAAAAGTACACTGGTCAACTGTAACATCAAGATGAAAACCCGACAGGTTTTCAAAATCCAAGGTTCGGCCCATTACATTATAAATAGTAGAATTTGTAAGCTTGAAATAATTAAAAGTAATTGTTTTATTTAACCTGAAAGGGCCGTAATTATCAAAATCATCGTCTCGTTGATCATAGATAATACAATTGTCAAATTCAAAACCGTTTCCGGTATATGCCTGCCTGTCGCCCCTTAAAACAGTTCTTCCAATATTCCTAATGATACAATTCCGCACTATAATATCGGTAAATGTTTTCAGGGAGTCGGTCATATCAATGAAATATGCACCTGTTAACGCCCCGTTAACATTTTCTTCACCTGTTACAGAGTCAACATCATATCC
>JAFGQQ010000459.1 GCA_016935595.1 Bacteroidales bacterium | reverse complement strand
TAAAGGTTGACGGGAAGTGGTATTGCACTGGCACATCGAACCCTGTATGGACCGGGCCAAACCCGGGTGTACGCTTACTGGTATCGGACGATCTGTTAATTTGGGAGCAACACTCGTGGTTAATTGATGCGAGCAAACTCCCCGCCGATTGTCCGTATAACGGGCGTTTTTGGGCTCCCGAAATTCACTATATTCAAAATAAATACTGGCTTACTGTAAATAGCGGGAAAGTGACAAAAGAAGACCCTAAAGGTATGAGCACGCATAGTGTGTGGTTATTTTCATCTGACACAATTACTGGGCCATACATTTTAGTTAATGGCCCACTTACGACTCAATATAATAACGATGCAACTCTATTTGAAGATGACGACGGCATGGTTTATTTTTATTGCAGTGGGAATGGTCTTTTTCAGGCAAAAATTGATTTGCAAACCGGAAAATTAACAACACCCATCGAGAAATTCCTTGATAAACGTGAACCAGGTTGCCCCGAATGGATGGTCGGTGGAATTGAAGGGCCATTTGTTCTAAAAAGAGATGGATACTATTTCATGTTTTTCTCAACCTGGACAAGAGGTTACGAAGTAGGGTTGCTAAAGTCAAAAAATCCACTTGGGCCTTGGGAGCTGGTTTCGGGAGAACCAATTTTCGGTACCCGCAAAAAAGGTTATCGCCCTGAATTAGCCGTTAGCGGGGGGTACGACCATCTTAAATTCCAGGATAGTCAGGATCCTTATTGTGAAACAGGCCATAATGCAATATTTATTGGCCCGGATGGCAAACTATGGAGTTCATGCCATTACATAATGTATGAGAAAAGGCCATATCCCTATAGCCAAACTTTCGAGAGTTGGGAGTTAACGCCCCAAATGGGTTATGAACCAGTTTATTATAAAAACGGGAGGTTCTATATTGATGGGCCGACATGGACTGAACAAATTATAGAATATTAAAAATTTGTTTAATAAACTGTATTTGTATAATTTGATTTAGATAAACTTTATAAAAAATTATAAAACCTAAATACTCTGTATAATGAAACAAAAAATCATCAAATCAGCAATTGGAATAATTGTTATTCTTTTTTTTAACACACCCTTACTGTTTTCTCAAAATATATCAATTAATGCCGGCATTAATCAAATCATCAATTGGGAAAAGGCACAATATGCAAAATTAACAGGAAGTGTTTCTCCTGAAAAAACAAAAGTCGTATGGTCATGCCCCCAAAATTCTGAAGTTACCTTTAAAAATCCAAACAGCCCTTCTACCGAAGTTACTTTTCCAAGGTCGGGTTATTATTTATTATATCTGTCAGCTATTCAGGATGATAAAAAAATTGGCGAAAGCTCTATAATTATAAATGTTTTTAAACCAAATTCTTATAAAGAAAGGCTTTCTGATTTGATTAACTTAATGACTACTGAAGAAAAAATAAATCAATTAACAAATCAAACAGATTCGATTACCCGCTTAGGTATTCCTGAATATAATTACTGGAGCGAAGCTTTACATGGAGTACTTGAAAGTGGTGCTACTTCTTTTCCACAGTGTGTTGCATTAGGTTCCTCCTGGGATCCCGATCTTGTTCATCGCATTGCATCTGCAATTTCCGACGAAGCCCGTGTATTAAATACTATAAAAGGAAAAGGGTTAACCTATTGGAGCCCTACCATTAATATTGCACGCGATCCGCGTTGGGGAAGAAATGAAGAATCGTATAGTGAGGACCCTTACCTCTTGTCTACAATGGGCGTTGCATTTATTAAGGGAATGCAGGGAACCCATCCTTACTATTTTAAAACCATTGCCACACCCAAACACTTTTTAGCAAACAACGAAGAAGAACGAAGGCATACCGGCTCTTCCGATGTTGATATGCGTACCATGTTTGAATATTATTTACCGGCGTTTCAAAGTGCTATTGTTGAAGGCAAAGCCTATTCCATTATGGGCGCTTATAACGAGGTAAACCATGTTCCCTGTAACGCCAATTCATTTTTATTAAATGACCTGCTTAGGCGCGAATGGGGATTTGATGGCTATGTGGTTTCGGATTGCGGTGCTGTAAACGATATGGTTAACGGGCATCATTTTTTTGAAACGAATGCTGAAGCTTCTGCATACAGTATTATTGCAGGCTGTGACCTTGATTGCGGATGGGAGTACCGCAACGGCCTGATTGAAGCTCTTGAAACAGGTTTACTCGAAGAAAAAGATTTGGACAACTCTTTAACAAGAGTCCTTTCAGCCCGTTTCAGGTTAGGTGAATTCGATCCACCCAATATGGTCCCTTATTCTCAAATTCCTGTCGAAAAGTTAGATTGTAAAGAACATCGCAGCCTCGCTTTGGAAGCTGCTCAAAAATCGATTGTGCTCCTTAAAAACGATGGAATCTTGCCTTTGAATGTAAAAAAAATAAAATCAATTGCTGTTATTGGCCCAAATGCCGCTGATCCTCAATTAGGCATTTATAGCGGCTTTCCAAATATATTGGTTAGCCCGCTTGAAGGTATTAAAGAAAAAGCCGGTTTGAATGGAATAAAAGTTGAATATGCTATGGGATGCAGTATGGGCGGCGGATTATTAAGGCCTATTGAACCTCAATACTTCACCAAAGTTGAAGGAACTGAAAAAACAGGTATTTTAGGCGAATATTATGATAATATGAATTTATCAGGTTCTCCAGTTGCAACCCGGATTGATTCTATGGTTGATTTTTCGTTCGGTTCAAATTCTCCTTTACAAGGTATTCCTGTTGATAAGTTTTCAATACGATGGAAAGGAAAAATAATTCCACCAGATACTATATACCATATAGGCACATCTACAGATGACGGCACAAGGTTATATCTTGATGGAAAATTAGTTATTGATGATTGGATTGAACATGGCGAAAAGCCAATGAGTGCTGAAGTAAAGTTAATCCCTGGAAAGGAATATGAAATTGTATTTGAATATTATGAAAATGGTATGGGTGCTTCTGCACGATTAACATGGGACCTTGGTCAGAAAAACTTTGATGATGCAAAAAAAATTGCTGCCAGAAATGATGCTGTTATTCTTGTGGTTGGAACTTCTCCGGGGATTTCACAGGAAGAACATGACAGAAGTGTTATTGAACTGCCTGAAGTTCAAAACCAACTAATTTCAGAAGTAGCGTCAGTTAATTCCAATATCATTGTAGTTCTTGTTAATGGTGGCCCGCTTGCACTTGCAGGTGCTGAAAATAAAACTAATGCTATTATTGAATCATGGTATGCGGGCGAACTTGGTGGAAAAGCCATTGCCGATGTAATATTCGGAGATGTTAACCCCGGAGGAAAACTTCCTGAAACCTTTTATGCTTCAACTCAACAACTCCCTCCTATGTCTGATTACGATATCATAAATAATCCCCGCACCTATATGTATTTCATTCAACCTGTTTTATACCCATTCGGACACGGGCTTTCATATACTCAGTTTAAGTATAACAATTTAACTACAAATACTAATAAGGAAGAAATTGAAATTCGATTTGAAATTGAAAATACAGGCAAACTAACAGGGGATGAGGTTGCACAGGTTTATGTACAATGCAAAACAGCCTCGTTTAAAGTGCCTGTTAATCAGCTTAAACGTTTTAAAAGATTAACGCTTTCTCCCGGGGAAAAAGAAACATTGGCTTTTAATATACCGGTTTCAGAATTTTCATTTTACAGCAATAAATCAAATGATTTTCAAATTGAAAAAGGCGAATGGGAAATTCAAATTGGAAGTTCATCTAAAGATATTCGTTTGAAAAAATCAATTACAATAAAATAAAATTAATAATAGTGAATAAACCCATACAAGTAATGAAAGCAAAAATTATCACAATTATCCTCATTGTAATATCATTAAATATAATTGCTCAGACAGCAAAAATTAAAATTGATATTGACAGAACAATCGGTGAAATTGACCCTAAAATTTACGGCGTATTTATGGAGCCCATTGATTTTAGCGGAAAAAGGCTTGGCCTTCCCGATACGGTAAGATTTAATACGCTCTATGGGAATTTATATGCCCCATCTTCCCCTCTTGCCGACAAAAATGGGTTTAGACAAGATTATATCGATGCTATGAAGGAACTAAAAATTACTAACATGCGCTGGCCGGGTGGAAATTTTGTAATGGGATATAATTGGCAGGACGGTATAGGGCCGAAAGAAAACAGGCCTGCTCGTATAAACCTTGCATGGGGAGGAATTGATAATAATCATGTAGGAACTGATGAATGGATTGAATTAAACAAAGCTATAGGAAGCGAAAATATTATTTGTGTAAATCTTGGCCTGGCTACAATATGCGATGCATGTCATTGGGTTGAATATTGTAATTATAAAAAAGGCACCTACTATTCTGATGTCCGGATAAAAAACGGGCATCCCGAACCTTATAATGTAAAAATATGGGATCTTGGCAATGAAGTAGATGGTTCACCCTGGGAACTGGGACATAAAAATGCTGAAGATTATGTAAAGATCGCAAGGGAAGCTGTAAAAGCCATGCGATCGGTTGATAATTCCATCAGGTTTGTAGCCTGCGGTTCATCGTATTACGAAGAAACCGGGCAATGGGTTGAATGGAACCGTAAAGTGCTTACAGGACTAGGTGATGTTTCTGATTATCTTTCGATTCACGGATACTGGAACTGGGGAGCTATGCCCGATTATTACACCTTTATGGGACAACGCGCCATGGAATTTGAAGAGAAAATAACAATTCCGGCAGCACAAATTGAAATAATCCGGACAATGAAAAATTTTCAAAATCCCATTTATATTTCTTTTGATGAATGGGGAACTTTCGGGAGCAGCCTTTTAACGGTTTTGCCAATAGCACAATGCCTGAATTCTTTTATTCGACATGCCGATGTTGTTAAAATGGCTAATTTTACATTAGCTACCTCCCTCTTAGGCAACGATTGGGAGAAAGGAACTTATAAAACACCCTTATTTTATGTTTTTCAATCCTATTCCAATAATTGCTTAGGCAATTCAATTGATACATATGTTGAGTGTGATACCTTCAATACCGAAAAATATAAAGGAATTCCTTACCTCGATGTTACTTCAGTATATTCTAAAGAAACAAGTACCGTGTTTATTAATGTTATCAACAGGCATAAAGACAAAACAATTACTGCCGATATTATTTCAAACTCAGGACTGTTTTCAGAGAATGCCCGGGTAACTTTAATTCACAATGATAAACTTGAAGAAGCTTTTTCATTTAACATGCAGGAACAATACAAACCAGTTATAAAAGAACTTAAAACAGAAAAAAACAGAATGACTTGTTCATTTCCGGCACACTCGTTCACACAGATTAAAGTAAAGATGAAAAAGTAAAATTTTAATAAAATTATTCTTATTAAGAGAAAAACCAAATTTATCTAAAAG
>JAFGQQ010000458.1 GCA_016935595.1 Bacteroidales bacterium | reverse complement strand
TGGGATAATCCCAAAATTTAAAATTATCTGTACCGTTTTTGCTTTCGGCAATAGCAAAAAACGACTTCCTGTCCCAACCTTCAACCCTCACAACCAGTAAAACCTTATCTTCGTGTAAAATTGCACCTGAATTAAATGCTGCATTAATCCCCATACGTTCCATCAAATGGGGATTTGTTTCATAATTCAAATCATACCTCCAAAAGAGGGGTGTATGCTCAGCGGTTAAAACCGGCCTTTTATAGCGATCGTAAATACCATTTTCGTATTTTTTTGAAACTTTGTTTTTTTTAGTTATTAATTTTTTATGCTTTTTAATTAATAAATCAAGTTTCTTGTTAAATTCTTTCTTTGTCATTTATTATATATGAATTAAATTCTGTGATTAAAATCCCACGACCCAAAGTATCCGGTCTTCCTGGAGGCATTTATCAATTAGTGTAAGTATATCATCATTAACCTTAATAATCTGATTATGATATTTTTCCCATTTATCTTTCCAGTTCTTATCTCTCTTTTGAATTTTTAGTATAACATTTTCGCCTAAAAATATCTCTTTAATATATTGTTCAAACTTTTTTAATGTATCAATAGATATAAGTTTTTCCATATTATCCTGGAGTTCTTTTTGCAAAGGGATTATGTTTTTTGAATTGTAGCGTGTTTCTCCAAAATATTCATATAGCTTGTTGCTATTTTCGAAACAATGAGTAAATAAATTAAAAATATCACTATTTAAATACAGCGATTCTTCATCACACTTATGATAATTATCATTGTCACCGGTTATGTTAAACTCCACAAAATTTAAACATTTACTTTTCGGTAAAAGTTCAATCTTCATTTTATAAGCATTTATTCAAATTAAATTATACATTGCAAAATAATTAAATAATACTAAATTTCCCAATTATAATTTTTATTAATTTTTAATCTCATTCAATTCATGACAGGTACATTAATAAATGTAGGGGCAGTAATAATAGGCAGTTTAACAGGTTATATCTTTTCAAAAAAAATTCCTGAAAAAATAATTAAGCTTTTATTTCAAACCATTGGATTGTTTACAATTTTTTTAGGTATAAATATGGCATTTAAAACGAACCATTACCTTGTATTGATCTTTAGCCTGGTGTTGGGCGCTATAACAGGCGAATTATTAGATGTAGATAAATATATTAATCGTATGGGCGATTATTTAAAGAGAAAGTTAAAAACCGATAACCACTTTTTCTCCGAAGGTTTTATTTCGGCTTTTTTATTGTTTTGCATGGGTTCGATGGCTATCTTAGGCGCTATTGAAGAAGGAATGGGCGGAAAACCAAATTTATTGATTGCAAAATCATTACTTGACGGTTTTTCATCAATGGCCTTAGCTTCTGCTATGGGAATAGGCGTAATTTTTTCGGCTATTCCATTGTTTTTATACCAGGGAGGTTTAACCATTCTGGCAAAATTTGTAGGTGATTATTCCAGCGACATATTAATTCAGGAACTTACATCGGCAGGAGGAATTATTCTTTTGGCAATTGGATTTAACCTGCTCGAAATGACACGTATAAAAGCAATTAACATATTACCTGCATTGATTTTTAATGTGGTTTTAGTTTTAATATTTTTAGTATAACCTATAATTTGATAATAAAATATTCCTTAATTTTTACTTTAAAATTAATAGCTTTGTGTTTTAAAAAATTTAATAATGAAAATATCATATAATTGGCTTAAAGACTATATAAATATTAATTTACAACCGGAAGAATTAGCCGACATTTTAACTAATATTGGGCTCGAAGTCGAGAGTGTAGAAACATTTGAAAGCATAAAGGGGAGCTTAAAAGGTGTTTATATTGGTGAAGTATTGACCTGTGAAAAACATCCTAATGCCGACAAATTAACCATAACTACAGTAAATGTCGGGCATGAGAATCCCCTAAGAATTGTTTGCGGCGCCCCTAATGTGGCAGCAGGACAAAAAGTTCCGGTTGCAGTTGTAGGAACAACCTTATATAAAGGAAACGAAAGCTTTACTTTAAATAAAACAAAAATAAGGGGAGAAATTTCTGAAGGAATGATATGTGCAGAGGATGAACTTGGTCTTGGAAATAACCATAGCGGTATTATGGTTTTGGATAAAAACACGATTCCGGGAACCCCCGCAAGTGATTATTTTAAAATTTCGACTGACACTATATTTGAAATCGGGCTTACCCCAAACCGCACCGATGCTATGTGCCACATAGGCGTTGCCCGCGATGTGGCAGCCTTTTTGTCACAAACAAACGGAATAAAGCTTAATATTCCCTCGGTCGATAAATTTATAACAACTGAAAATACCTATAAAATTGAAGTTAGTATTGAAAACACTCACTCATGCCCCCGTTATTCAGGTGTAAGCATTTCAGGAGTAACAATAAAAGAAAGCCCCGATTGGCTTAAAAACAAATTAAAAGCCATTGGGTTAAACCCAATAAACAATGTTGTTGACATTACCAATTTCGTTTTACATGAGACCGGGCAACCTTTGCATGCTTTTGATGCCGAACAGATTAACAATAGAAAAATAATTGTTAAAAATCTACCTGAAGGGACTCCTTTTATTACCCTTGATGAAGTTGAAAGAAAACTATCAAATGAAGATCTTGCTATTTGTGACGGAAAAGGACCTGTTGCCCTGGCAGGTGTATTTGGCGGTTTACATTCAGGTGTGGATTCTAATACAAAAAATGTATTTATTGAAAGCGCACATTTTAATCCTGCTACTACCCGCAGAACTGCCAGACGTCACCAGCTAAGCACAGATTCTTCATTTCGTTTCGAACGCGGAGTTGATCCTGAAGGAACAATTTATGCAATGAAACGTGCAGCGCTTTTAATTCAGGAGCTTGCAGGAGGTAAAATCTCTTCTGATGTTGTTGATGTATATCCACATAAAATTGAGAGAAAAAAAGTAACATTATTATATTCCCAGGTTGAAAGGCTTATCGGTAAAAAAATTGAAAACAATACCATAAAAAAAATACTTAT
>JAFGQQ010000064.1 GCA_016935595.1 Bacteroidales bacterium | reverse complement strand
GATCTGTATTTCATCATTTCAGGAAGAATTTCTTCACGCAGTTTTTTAGTGATTTTTTCAGTTTCTTTTGAACGTATAAATTGAATAATAATGTTTTCTAATGATTTTTTAAACGATTTGTTTTCAGCCAATTCCTGAAGTTTAAAAATTATTTCAGGATAATATTCTAGCCGGTCATTGTATAATATTAAACTAATAAATATGCAAATCAGCGCTCTTTGCCAAACTTGTTCTTCTTTATTTTCATAAAAGTCAAATAATAAATTAATTTTATTGCTGTCGAAATATCTATGTAAGCTCAAAGAAAGGGCACTTACCATTAAGCATTTGTCGTGCCATGGTATAGATTCGGATTTACTAAGCTCTTTAACTAATTTTATTTCCGCATCTTTAAATTTGTTGGTAAACCAAATAATATTGAATATTTGAAAAATGTCTTTTTCATCATATTGAATTTTTTTACCTGATGCATCTATAGCCTCAGTCTCTTTCAATATCTTTTTTATTTCTTCTCCAAAAGTTATTTTGCTTACTAATTCAGCTGAATCATCAGCTGACAGGTTTGAATATCGTAAAATATCTTCCCTGTATTTATAATGTGTGAAATATTTATTTTGGGTAATAATGGTTTCTTTTATTTCATCGGCCAGTTCTAATAATGATTTTAATAAATGGTTATAAATTTTTTCTTTTTCAGGGTCTTCAACAAGTTCAAACGAATACTTTAAAATATTTTTATAGGTTTCGTAATAATTTTCGACCGTAAACTTAAACTGGCTAATTTGAAATATATCAATTATTTCATTCAGTACATCGAATGCATCTTTTACCTGTTTTTCTTTTATTAATTTACAAAATAACTGGTATTTTTCCTGTATTTCTAAAGTTTTCATAATATCAATATGTTAGCAATTTGCCTGCCAATATTGAAAATAACCATTTTATTATTATTACTATGATATATTTAAACTCTAAAGCGCTGATAATTAATATAATAATTAAATTGTTTATATAAAATTTACACATGACATTTTTACATTTATTGTTAGAGGCTTTAAACTTTTCCAGATAAAACAATAAATTTTTAAAAATCAGAGATTCCTTTTTAGATCAGGTATGATATGTTTTTAGGAATCTATAGTTATATAAAGGTCTTCAAATAATAATTGAATTTATTTAATTCGTATCAGTTGTATCGGTAAGTCTGTTATTAACCATCCTTGTCGAGAAAGATTGTATTGCTGCTTTAAGTTTATTTTCTAACATCAATTCTATTTCCTTATTGTCTAAATTCTTTTCAAGAAAGATATCCGTTTTATAATTATATAAACCAATTGTTTTTTCACCGTTAAATTGGAGACAATAATGTTGATCAATAATTTGATATACTCCGTTTTTATATGTGTATGCATAATTTGTTTCAGAATCGAAAATACTGCTTCCAAAAGAAACAAATTTATTTTTAAAGTTAATATAATCAAGCGTTGTAGGTAATATATCTATTTGTTGGGTTACCCCTTTATAAAATCCTGTGAGGTTTGTATCATTTGGCTGGTAATAAATTACAGGGATTGAAAACCTGCCTATATCTGTGTTGTATTCTTTTAAAAAGTTTGTTGAAGTATGGTCGGCACAAAAAACGAACAATGTATTATTATACCATTGTTCTTTGGAAATTTTTTCAAAAAACATTTTTAGCGAATAATCAGTATATGCTATTGATTTTAATATTTCAATTTCACCCTCCGGAAATTTATTTTTGTATTTATCAGGTATTTTATATGGTGGATGCGATGAGAGAGTAAATATTGCTGAGAAGAAGGGTTTTTTTATTTTATTTAATTCATCAGCAGTGAAAAGAAGAAATTCTTCATCGTAAATTCCCCATGATCCGTCATAATGACTTTTATCTGGATACTGGGTTTGTCCAAAATAATAATCAATACCTAATAATTTACAATAACTATCAAATCCCATGGTGCCGTTTTTTCCCCCGTGGAAGAAAGAAGTTGAGTAACCAAATGGTTCAAGTAAACTGCTAAAACTATTTATTTGATTTATTGAGAATTCTGATGAGATAATTGCTTCATCCATAAAGTTGGGCAGTGATGAAAGAATTGCTGCAATTGCATCTATTGATCGGCTTCCGTTAGCGAAAGCATTTTTACAAACAAGACTTTTTTGTTGAATGGAATCGAGAAACGGTGTAAATGTCTTGCCGGTTTTTTTTACCCCTTCAACATATTCCTTCGAAAAACTTTCAAGAATAATTATTAAAATATTATATGGTTTAAAATCGGCATTTTTAGTATATTGCTTTACTGGAGAATAAATATCTTTTAATTTATCCTCATCCATATATTCTTTAATTTCATATTTTTTTCGATTATAAGTATTAATGATTGTAAATGGCGTATTAAGAAGAATTGGAGAGTACTTTGGTTTTACATATTCATTAGCGCTTATGATTCTTATTGGTTTAAATTTTAATCCTCTAACACAAGCAAATCCTGTAACAAAAAAAATAATTGAAATTAAAGGTGCAATAATATATTTACGATATTTATTTTCATTAATTTGATATTTAAAATATTTTATTTCGGGATAAAACTTCCACATTACATATATCATTAATCCCCAGAGTAACGCAAGAAACCAGTAATCAATAATATATTGGACAACCATTTTACTGGTATCACTGCTAATTAAAAGCATGCTTATCATTTCATAACCACTTCTTTTATTGGTATACTTGAAGTATTCAATATCGATAAAATTGGTTAAGAGAATTAATGAATTTGTTATTACGAATAAATATTTTAATGTTTTCTGATAGCTTACTTTGTTTTTAAATTCTCCGGGGATTAAATGCAAAAGGATAAATATGATATTGATATAGTAAATTACTATAAAATCGAACCTGATCCCGTAAAAGAATGATTTAATAATTTCATTTGATACATTTGGATGAAATTGATTGTAATTATAAATGTAAAATATTAACCTGGTTAAAGTGAAAAATAATAATAAAAATATCAGTCTTTTTAGTAAAGCAAAAAAGTGGATTAAAAATAATTTCATTTAAAATTGATTAATTTATATTTTCCTTTAAAGAAAAGGAAAAGTTTTAAAAATAATTAAAAATGAATTATAATAAGTATTCATTATGGAAATATAAAATAATTTAATAATTAATATCTTGTCAGTAGTTTGTAATCATAAATTCATTTCAATGAAAAAAAAATCAAACAATCATATAGGGGTTTTTTAATTTTAATTGTCATATATATAAAGAAGCAATTTAGTTTTAGAATTATCGACAGGCATAAATATTTAGAATTTATTATAAGTTCGTTACAAAAGTAAGTTAGGTTGGTTTTGTCCCGGGGCGTTATAAAAAAAGGGTGTTTTTCGAACACCCTTTTTTATAAATCTGTTTTCTTATAACGTAATTGGAATGCCCATATAAAAATCGAGTATTTTAGTTTTAAATATATATTCGTATTTGGCTTGTAACAATTGTGATTTTGCCCTGGTCAAATTATTTTTAGCTTCATTGAATTCAATTGAACTTACCAAGCCAACATTAAATTTTTGTTCAGTGTAGTTAAAAGCTTCCTCATTGGATATAACTGCTTCGGTGGCTGAATAATATTTATCTAAAGCTGCTTTAGCATCAGCGTGCGCCTGTTGGATTTCTTTATAAAGTAATTGTTTTGTTTGGTCCAGCCTGTATCTAGAATCATTCATGCTTATCTTAGCCCGGTTAATATTGGTTTCAATCGCTCGTCTGTTGAATATCGGAATTGAAAGGTTTAATGTGGCACTTCTGTATTGATTATCTTTTATCTGGTCCGAATAAGGATAGTCCATTGTGGGATTATATGGATCAGGATCTAAAGGATTAGTAGCTGCTTTATTATAACGTGAATAGTAATATGATCTTAATTCCAGATTTGGGTATCTGTCGGCTTTTGCAATAGCTAAAGCCTTTTCAGAACTTTGAACAAAATATTCAGCATTTTTAATTTGTGGAAGATTAGCTATAGCAACGTCATATATTGATTCTACTTTAAGAATTGGAATATTTTCAACTTCCAGATCTTTTATTTTTACAATTTTAAAATCTCCGACCGAATCAAGGTCTAGCAATTGAGTTAAAGTTAAAATGGATATTTTAAGCTGGTTTTCGGCATTTGTGACGCTTAATTTTTCTGTGGCCATTTGAGCCGAAATATCCAGCAAATCACCTTTAGCCCGGTTACCTACTTCAACCATTTTACTCATCCTGTCAACTTGAAGAGATGTTACTTCTAACTGATTTTTCGCAATCTCCAGTAATTCTTCATCAAATAAAATTTGTAAGTAGGAGGTAGCAAGGGTTAAGATCATGTCGTTTTTTGCTTTTTCAACCTGGGCAAGTGTACCTAATAAATCCAGATGTCTTTTTTGAATTGTGTTTAAATTTTTTAACCCGTTAAAAAGCATAAGATTACTTGAAATTCCTAAATTTCCATCCTGGCTTCTTTTATCTTCCCAACTATAAGTTGATTTATCTAATGATCTACCAAAATTAAATCTATGTTCAAATCCAGCATTGAGATTAGGAAGCAGTTCGAATTTCGATTGGTTATATTCATGCTCCGATAGTTCGGCATTTAATTTTT
>JAFGQQ010000457.1 GCA_016935595.1 Bacteroidales bacterium | reverse complement strand
TCAATTAGACAAAAAATTAGAAGCAAAAGATGCCGGGGCAACTGGCTGGATTGTAAAACCTTTTGTGCCACAGAAATTAATTTCAGCACTGGAAAAAGTCATAAGATAACATTAGGTTACCTCTATTTACAAACTCTTTTAAAACTGTGCCGTTTGAATAACGAAATATCATACTTAAGCCAAATTTATAAAGAAAGGTTATCGAAAGACCAGTTTCAGCAAATCAGCAATTTTATAAGTAATGAAGTGGGTATTAAAATGCCCGAAGAAAAAAAAATTATGTTGCAGGGACGCTTATACAAGCGCCTTAAAGCACTAAACATAAAGTCATTTAATGAGTATTGTGATTATGTATTTAAAGAAAAAGGCAGAAGCAGTGAAATTATTAATATGATAGATGTGGTTTGTACAAACAAAACCTCATTTTTTAGAGAGTCTCAGCATTTTAATTATTTACAGGATACTTTATTACCTCAGTTTGTCTTCGAAAACCTTTCAAGCAGGAATATTAATATATGGAGTGCAGGTTGCTCAAGTGGTGAGGAAGTATACTCAATTGCAATGGTTATTGACTCGTTTTTTGAAAAACATAAAAAAATTGAATTCTCAATAACCGGAACAGATATTTCAACACAAATACTTCAAAAAGCAGTAAATGCAGTATATCCGGAAAATTTAGCCAATGATATTCCCGGAAAATTAAAAATTAAGTATCTGTTAAAAAGCAGGGACCGGCAACATCCAACTGTAAAAATTGTTCAAAATATACGATCTAAAACATCATTTAAACGATTAAACCTGATGGATGACCAGTATGATTTTAAGCATAAATTCGATATTGTATTTTGCCGAAATGTTATTATATATTTTGACAGACCAACACAGGAAAAAGTACTTAATAAAATTTGTCAATATATTAAACCAGGAGGATATTTATTTATTGGTCATTCAGAATCGGTTTTTTCAATGAATGTCCCTTTAATCCAGTTAAAACCTACCATATACCAAAAAATATAGATCTATCGGTTTTAGAATTTATTACTTTAATTTATAGAAGAAATGGGAAAAAAGAATATAAATAACAAAAAAGAAGATATTCAATTTGCAGATGAAATTAATTTATTAAAAGAAAAAATAATAAAACTGAATTCTACTATAGAAACTCTAAATGAAAAACTTGAAAATTCGGAAAAGTTTAAATCACATTTTATTTCCAATATTACAAACGAATTAATAAATCCTTTTACTTCCATTATCGGCCTTTCGAGAATTATTTTATCTTCAAAAAAGGAAGAATGGAAAAACCTGATTAGAATGGTAGCGCTAATCCATTCTGAAGCATTTCATCTTGAATTTCAATTGAAAAATCTCTTTACAGCTGCAAAAATTGAAGCAGGGATAGAGTCGCAACAACCTGTTAAGCTTGATGTAAAAAACTTTATGAAAAGCATTGAAGATATTTTTTATGATGAAGCGCGCAGATGCAAAATGAAAATGAAATACAAATACATTAATAAATCCAGTAATCAGTATTTTTTAACAGATCCTGAAAAAATAAAAATTATACTCTCAAATATCATTCATAATGCTATAAAGTTCAGCAATAATCAATCAGAAGTAAAAATAGTCTGTGAGCACACAAATCAGTTCCTTAGTTTTAAAATCAGCGACAAGGGCATCGGTATCCCGAAAGAAAAATTTAAAGTAATTTTTGACCGTTTTGAAAGGTTAAACACTAATATTAATTCCATTTCATACGGACAAGGACTAGGATTATCGGTTTCGGTTTCACTGCTTGATATCATTGGCGGGAGTATTACACTTAAAAGTAAAATAAACAAAGGATCGGATTTTACATTTAAAGTTCCTCAAATAAATTATAATACCGACGATATTGCAATAACAGATGGAGAGTTTTATTTTAATGACGGAAAAACATTTTAAATGAGCGGACAAAATTCGATGTATTATCTTTATCCTGCTGCATTATATGCGTCAACAGAACCAATGTACATACATACAATTTTAGGTTCATGTGTAGCCATCTGTTTATGGGATAGCGTATTGAAAATTGGAGGAATGAACCATTATATGCTTCCCTTATGGAACGGGCAGGGTCTGGCCTCTCCAAAATATGGCAACATTGCTGTTAATAAGCTTTACGAAAAAATGATTGCTATGGGATCATCACATAAAAATTTAAAAGCTAAAATTTTTGGTGGTTCTGATGTTTTAGGAAATAATGGTAACTTTTTTAGTATAGGTGAAAGAAATATTGAAATAGCAAAAACATTATTACACGAGTATAATCTACCTGTGATTTCTTCTGACCTGGGCGGGCAGCAAGGCAGAAAAATAAGGTTTTATACATATACAGGTGAGGTTAACTTAAAATATATTGATAAAACATATTAATAAATCTGTTTTATTCAGCCTGCATAGAATAATCTCATAATCAGCATTAATTATTATTAATACGAATTAAGAGTTGAAAAATATCTTTATTAATAAATATGTTACACCTAAAAGTAGTTATCCCAATAGCTATCGAAATCTGTTAGGTATTCATTGTATATTAATCAGTTACAATTTTAACTCTTAATTCACATTAATAAACTAAATCCATGTTTATTTAAGCATTCAGTGCTGTTATGATAACTTTATAATTCTACTTTTACTTATCTGCAATTCAACATATAACTTCATTTATTTTTAGAACAAATTTGCTTTGCCTGTATCTAAAGTATTATTATATTCGTAAATATTTAAATTTTATCCAAAAGTTAAAAATGAAGATATCGAACCGAAGCCTTTTCCATATAAAATATACTGCCTTTGGAGCAATTTTAGGAATAATAATAATTATATTATATTTTATTATTGAATTTATATCACGAAGACTTCCGGCAAATATTGAATCAATTCAAGAGATTGTTTCCGGTAATTTTATTTTCTGGTTAATTTTCCTTTCACCCATATACATTGGCTTTGGCGCATACTATATTGCTAAAAGGCTTTCTTCCGAAATATTTAACGTAAATAATAAATATGAAGAAAACATCGCTACTTCAAACAAAATTCTTGATTTTATTAAGCGTTTAAATAATGATGAAACTAACATTCAACTTGAATTAGCTCAGAACGAACTTGCTGAAGCTGTTATTCAGTTGCAGGAAAAAATTAAAAAAGGAAGCGAAGAGGAGCAAAAACGCAGGGAAGAAGACAGGCAAAGGAACTGGACTGCTGAAGGATTAGCCATGTTCGGTGAAATTTTAAGGCACGACAATGACAATTTATCCGAATTATCTTATAATATTATCAGCAACCTCGTTAAATACCTGAATGCTAACCAGGGAGGTTTGTTCATGATAAACGATGAAAATGAAAACAACCTGGTAATTGAGCAAATGGCCTCATATGCATATGACCGCCGTAAATTTGCAGATAAAAGCCTTAGCTGGGGTGAAGGTTTAATAGGTTCCTGTATATTAGAAAAAAATACGGTTCATCTAAAAAAGGTGCCTGATAATTATATGTTTATAACTTCAGGGCTAGGAAAGGCAAATCCTAATAATTTACTTATAGTTCCATTAAAAGTTAACGAAGAAGTTCATGGCGCAATTGAAATTGCCTCATTTACAGAGTTTAAAGATTATATGATTTCGTTTGTCGAAAAAATTGCCGAAAGCATTGCCACAACTGTTGCTAATGTGAAAATTAACCTTAAAACAGCAAAATTACTCGACGAAACCCGGGATCAATCTGAAGCCATGAGAAGCCAGGAAGAAGAAATCAGGCAAAACCTTGAAGAACTCCAGGCAACACAGGAAGAAGCACGTAGGCAATCGGAAGAGTTTATAAGTTTTGCCAATTCAGTTAACCATACAATGATAAGGGCTGATTACAATACTGACGGAACTCTTATTTATGCAAATACAAAGTTCCTTAATAAATTAGGATATACTAAAAATTCGGAAGTTGAAGGCCAGCATATTTCAATATTTATTAATGTTAAAGACAGGGAATGGTTTAATGGAATATGGGAAGCTTTAGCTGAAGGCGGAAAGCATTTTGAAGGGTATATGAAGCATGTTACCAGAGAAGGACAAGATCTCTGGACAATGGCCACATATACCTGTGTAAAAAATGATGCTGGAAGGGTTTTAAAAATCCTTTTCCTTGCACTGGATACTACAGAACTGAAAAAACAAAGCATTGACTTTAAAGGACAGTTAGACGCACTAAACAAAGCAAATATTAAAGCCGAATTTTTTACCTCTGGCGCAGTATTAGACTGTAACAGGAAATTCAGGGAAACATTTGGGTATTCATTGGTTGATGTTTATGAAAAAAATGTTTACGAATTTATTCATCGTGACCATAAAAACGAATTTGAAGAAGACTGGTCTAAAATAATTAAAGGAAAACCTGTTGAAGGAGTATTCCAGATGATTAGCAATAATAAAGAAGAACGTTGGATAAGGGGTACTTTTTCACCTGTTTACGACATGTATAATGAAATTGCCAAAATTATTTTTATTGCCAATGACATTACAAAAGAAAAACAAATGGAAATACACTCCATTGAACAAGCTGAAATACTTAAAGCGCAGGAAGAAAAACTTAAAATGTCCGAGTCTATTTTAAGTGCAAGGCTTAAAGAAACCAGGGAGGCTGTAAGACAACAATATAAAGAAGTTGAGCGAATAAAAGTAATGAACGAAAAAACCCTTGAGGGCGCTTTGGATGCCATTTTTACAATAACGCAGGAAGGTAAAATAATATTCTTTAACCATGCTGCCGAAGAATTATGGGGAATTGACAAAAAAACGGTTTTAAATAAAAATATCTCCATTTTATTCGATGATGCCCAACAGGAAAAAGATGAATTTATTAAAAAGCTTGTGACTTCCGGCACAAATAAAATTGTTGGTATGCGTAAAGAAATAACTGTGTATAACAATAAGGCAGAACAAATCCCTGTATTAATCCTTCTCTCACAGGCAAATGTCGAAAATGAATTCAATTACACAGCTTTTATCCATAATATATCTGTTGATTTATTCTGATTACTGGATTATAATTTTTTTTATAAGTATCTGAAACTTTCGCATAGAATACACAAATATTCATATTATTTTGAAATATAAATAATAGATAATTTACAATAACAAACGAAGTTATTTTGCAAAAATATCTGACAATTGTTATTTCAATTCATCCTTACAAAAAACCCCGTTTCATATATTATTATTCAAAATTTCACTATATTTATAAATAATTAAGGCTTAAAAGCGTAATTTTATAAATAATAAGTTGGTAATGTTATTTATATTTAATTAAACAGACCATGAAAAAAAATATAGTAATTCTTCTTACACTAATTGCCACAATTAGTTTTTCGGCTACAATGTTGGCCGATGCTCCTGATATTGCAGATGAGCCTTCTTACACTGCAAGAAAAACTACTGTTGCCCCTGCTATTGATGCAGCTGGTAACGATGCAATATGGACAGCAAGCAGTACAGCTTCGTCATTAGGTTTTAACAGGCAAGATAATCTTCCTGGTGCATCTGATATTTCTTTCACCTGGAAAGCTGCCTGGGATGATGAAAAACTATACCTTTTAATTACTGTTACTGATGATGTTGTTTTTAAAAGGCATACCGATTATCAGCCCGATGAAGTTGAAGCATGGATGGGGGATAACATTGAAATTTTCTTTAACCCGACCGGAGAAAGACAACCTGACGGCGAAGATACATATGCCTTAACTATGGCTTCCCAGCACCGTCTTATTGTTGGACAAGAAAGTGAAGAATATGAAATTACCTGCGATCAAAGTTACATTTACTTGGTACTTAATGAAACCTACGGATATGAAATTGATTATCCCGGAAATGGTTATGTGGCTGAAATATGGTACACATGGGATGCTATCCTGCCGAATGAGATGGAGTTCCCAAACCCATGGGGTTTCACAATTAATGTTGGGGATGCCGACGATATTACAACTAAAAGAGATGTTATTGCAATGTGGGCTGGCGCTGGTTTAAGCGATCAACAATGGTTAAGTGTTAATTATTTTGGGTTATTGAATTTAGATGGTGAGCTTCCTCCCCCTCCCCCTCCTCCTCCTGCTATTCAATATTATTCCGATATTTCACTTTTAGTCAATAATGACGGAATAGTCACTGCTGCGCCGTCATTACTCAATTTTGGAGACGTAAAAGTAGGCAGG
>JAFGQQ010000456.1 GCA_016935595.1 Bacteroidales bacterium | reverse complement strand
GATATTTATGGACCTAATTCAATACCTCCGGTTGTGCCACTTTTTTCAGAGGAAGATATAGCTACAGGCGGAAAAGGTACAGATTGGCTGGATATTTTAATGCGTAAAGGTTATATACATGAACAAAACATTTCATTATCAGGGGGTAGAGAAAATTCAACAATATTTGCATCCTTTAATTATTATGATAATGATGCTATACTTGAAAATTCTTCATTTAAAAGATACTCAGGACGAATAAATTTTAATCAGGAAATAGGTAAACGAATTAAAGCAGGAGCTAACGTAACTTTTAGTCAAATCAATGCCAACAACGCGTCAACAGGTGCTAACCAGGGAGGTCCTGAGAAATACAATATGCTTCAAACTGCTTATGTTTATAGTCCTACAACTCCTGTTTATGATAGTCTTGGAAGATATGAAAAAACTTTCGATCCAAAAATTACCAATCCAGCAGCATTTCTAGTAATTAACGATTATACAAGAAATCAACGTTTTATGGCTACCCCAAATATTGAGATAAAAATAATAGATGATTTAAAAATTAACTTGGTTGGGGGAATTGACCGTACAACGAACAACCGGAATTTTTATTTACCCAGGATAGCACGAAATGTTCAATTACCAAATGGTATGGCTCAACTTATGACAAGGAGGATTGATAATTACAGTTCCGAAGCGTATATGACCTATAACCATAAGTATGGAAACAGTAACCTTACTATTGTTGGAGGTGCAGGATATTATAAAACATTAAATGATGGATTCAGCCTTCAGGCAGTTGATTTCTTTACAGATGCTTTTGAATACCATAATGTTAGTACTGCTTCTGATCCGGAAAGTTCTATTTTGAATTCTTACAGATATGAAAGAATAAAAATATCACAATTCTTCAGGATAAACTACTCATTATACGATAAATACATTATTGCGATTGTTGGAAGAAATGATGCCAGTAGTATATTTGCAGAAAATAAAAAAAGAGGTTTCTTTCCCGGTATATCAGGTGCATGGAAGATTAGCGAGGAAAGCTTTATGGAAAGCGCCAATGTATTCTCTGAACTGAAGCTTCGGGCTGGTTACGGTACTGCAGGTAATGAGGGTTTTATAGGTAATAATCCATGGCAATTATATAGTACTGGATATCCATTTTTAATAGGTACTACTCTTTATCCTGGAGTGACATTATCACAACTCGAAAATCCAGATCTTACCTGGGAAACAGATGTTACTTCTAATATAGGTATAGATATTGGCTTATTAGAAAACAGAATTACAGCTAATATTGATTTTTTTAATAAATTAAAAAAAGATCTTCTTAGTTATAATCCACTGCCTAGCGATGCGCCTATAGGTCGAGTAGCTGATAATGTCGGTTCTCAAAAAAGCCAGGGATGGGAATTTACGTTAAATACAAATAATCTTACTGGAGAATTTAAATGGAAAACCAACATAACTCTTACAACATATACTTTAAACTGGGAATCCAGGAATCCCCGGGTAGCTTTATCACCTTGGATTAAAGAGAAAGATCCGGTGCTAGCTATCTATGGTTGGGAAACTGATGGTATATTAAAAACATCAGAAGATACAACAGGTTATGTTACCAATATGAGCGCAAGACCAATTTTCGGAAATATAAAATATAAAGATATAAATGGTTTTGATGAAAACGGAAACCTTACAGGAGAACCGGATGGCAAACTCGATGGAGCTGATGTTGTTTTACTGGCAGATGGAACACCAAAGTGGAGTTTTGGTATTAATAATACATTCAGGTATATGGGTTTCGATCTCAGTATTTACATATATGGATTACTCGGTCGCGAAATTCCGAACGGATACAGAAACTTCTTAAGTCCCGTAGGTATTTCAGATGCTATTTATCCTTCTAATACAATAACAGATATAAAGGATGCTTGGTCGAGCGATAATCCTGAAGGTATATACCCGGGTTTATCTGAAAGCAATAATCCTTATAATGGTTCCAATCCTACAAATAACGATTATCCTTATAATACCATCTATAACGATTTTTGGTTAGTTGATGGCAGTTTTGCCCGTCTCAAGAATATAACATTGGGTTATACTCTGCCTGCAAGCTTAATTAATAAAATAAAAATAAATTCATTTAGAATTTATATTGACCTTCAGAATTTATATGTGTTTACCAAATATAAAGGAATTGATCCTGAGGTGTCGGATGTAAATCCTTATCCACAGGTATATTCAACAACATTTGGCGTAAATATAGCATTTTAATAATATAATCCATTAAAATTCAAAACGTATGAAAGCAACAAAATATCTATCTATATTATTTCTAGGTATAATTTCAGTTTTAATTTTAAGCTGTGAGAAACAACTTGAACCTGTTATATACAATAGTCTTACTCCTGATAACTTTTATAAAACCGAAGATGATTTAAACAATGCGGTAATTGGCCTATATAATTCTTTCTCAACCAATTGGGGGACAACAGATCAGGGAGTTAATGTATGGTATGCCTCATTATACAACTGTGACCGGAAAACCTACTGGTGCAGAAGCATGCTAACAACCGATGAATTGTATGTTAATCCCACATGGGATGCTAATTTAGTAAACTTCACATGGGGCCCGGCTACATTTACAATATCAGGAAGTAATCCTGAAGGGCCAACTTATCCTAAAATAAGGTTTGTAGCCAGGGCTACCGAAGTAATTGACAAAATCCCACAGGTTACTTCAGTGCCAGAAGGTGTAAGAAATAAATATTTAGCAGAAGCTAAAACATTAAGGGCATGGTTAATGTATTGCTTATATGACTTTTTTGGTACGGTAAATGTACGGTTGGATCCTGAAATATTAACCGATACTACAATACTGCCAAGGCCTACAAAAGAAGTATATTGTGCACAAATTGAAAAAGACTTAAATGAAGCCTTGGCAACACCAGGTTCCAGTTTTCCTGATTACTACAATAACGATCTATCAAATTGGGGAAGGGTATCCAAAGGTGTGGCCAGAATGCTTTTACTCAAATTGTATATGCATAACAGACAATGGGACAAAGCCGAAGAAGCAGCAATGGATATAATAAACATGGGGTATTACAGTCTTCTGCCCAATTATGCTGATGTGTTCAATAATTATGGCAATGAAGAAGTGATTTATGGTATCCCATGCAATAGCGCCTCTCCTAATTACTGGATAGCACCACTGTTTCCGGGTAATTTCAATTATGCTTATGCAGGCTCAACTTTAGTGAATGCTAAAATTAACGGCTGGTATGGGTTTTGGATGCCCTGGTCACAATATGACAAATTCGATGCTATTGATATAAGAAAGGAAACTATTATAACTTCTTATATTAATAATAATGGGGATACCGTTAATAGAGTTAATGCGGGATCTATGCGCGGACCAATTCCTATGAAATATACCATCCTTCCATCTGGTGATGAAGGTCCTATGTTCACTATGGATATGGTCGTTTTCCGATATGCCGAAGTATTGTTATCACTTGCTGAAGCTATTAATGAACAGAATGGCCCTGCTAATGCATTCCAATACGTAAATTTGATAAGACAAAGGGCAGGCCTATCTGATTGGAATAGTACAATAATTCCAACCAAAGAAGCATTTCGAGATTCAATTCTTTTAGAACGAGGCAGGGAATTATACTGCGAAGGCTCCCGCCGGCAAGACTTAATACGTCATGGAAAATACATAGAATACGCATTAGCAAGAGGAGCAACTGATCCTCAACCACACGACACCTTATTCCCTATACCCAGTTCGGTAATTATTGAATCGAACGGAATAATTGAACAAAATCCTGGATATGAATAAAATTAATAAAACATAAATATTATTTAATTTCTTTATTTATTAACCAAAATTAATCAACTATGAAAAAATTTTACTTTTGTGCAGCAATTCTGTGCTTTTTATTAAGTTTAATGACGAAAAACTACGTCAGTGCAGCTCCTGTTTCCATAACTGTTTATTGTGATATGAGAGACACTGCAAGTTTACCCGATGATGAAGCAGGGCTTAAAAACAAAACTGATTTAGCAGCCTATGATGGCACTGCTATGTACATTACGGGACACTGGTCACCTGAATCAAACCCAGGGACAGGCGATTGGTCATTTATTGAGATGCAACTGGCTGAAGGTAAAACCGACATTTGGGTAGTTACTTTTGACTATGAACCCGGATATTTTCAGGGTAATACAGATGATGATCCGGAACTCATAGTAGACCATCCCGGATGGTATTTTGCACCAACTAATGACTGGGGTACAGCCGAATGGGTTCCTGCCCCTTGCAATGTGGCGTGGGATGTACAAAGAATTTTTGAAATTAATATCTATGATCCCGACACAACAGTAGCATTTAAATATGGCGTTTGCGATCCTGTAGATTTGTGTAGTCTGGATATTCCTGAAATTTGTGTTGTAGATGCAACTTCAGAAATCAGTATTTCAGAAAATATCAGCATTTATCCAAATCCCAATAATGGAATATTAAATATATCAATATCAGATAACAAGGAAATAAGTTTAAGTATATTTGATATAACCGGCAAAGCAGTTAGTAATTATTTTATGACTGAAAAAAATAATGAAATAGATTTAACTGATTTACCTAGCGGAATATATTTATTAAAAATTTCTGATGACGATTATACTGAAACAAGAAAAATAATTTTGAAATAAAAATAATTACTACTGGGGCTGTAATGCATTGATTTTATTATAGAAAAATAAAAAAGGTGTTCGAATATATTTATTTTATAAAAATCTCATAGTTACAAAATATATTTTAATACGGCCCCTTGGTTTTTAAATTATCTTTAATAAATCATAATTTTTAATTTTTCTATCTTGGTTAATTATGATTTATTTTGTCTGTTTTATTATTAAATTGATAAATTGTTTGATATTATCTAATCCGTAATTAAATAAAGGTTAATTATTATGAGGATATTATATTTTTTCTGCTGTGTAGCTATTTCAAAAATTTTATTTAGCCAGGAATTTTATTTTGGGAACGACTTGTCGTATGTTAATCAAATGGAAGATTGCGGGGCAGTCTTTAAAGAAAACATGCAACCTAAAGATGTTTACCAAATTTTTGCCGATCGTGGTAATAACTTAGTAAGAGTAAGACTATGGATAGATCCAACCTGGCAAAATTCATTGGTTCAACCTGATGGAGTAAAAAGCCAATACAGCGATTTTGAAGATGTAAAAGAAACTATTCAAAGATCTAAAGATGCGGGTATGCAGGTATTACTGGATTTTCATTTTTCAGATTTCTGGGCAGATCCGGGCAGGCAGTTAATACCTGAAAGATGGCTTGACGTAGCAGAAAATTTAGAAGCTTTAAAAGATTCGGTATATAATTATGTAGTAAAAGCACTTACCGATCTTGAAAAAGATAACCTAATGCCGGAAATGGTACAAATTGGAAATGAAACAAATAGTGGTCTTTTGTATCATACAAGTGTCAATTCCAATTTCGATCCAACAGGAAGCGTTAATGCAGACTGGAGCAGACATGCAGCATTATTTAATGCAGGTATTAAAGCTGTCCGGGATGTTAGCGACACAACCATAATAAAACCTAAAATAGCGCTTCATTGTGCCGGATTAAGTTCTGCAACCTGGTGGTTTAATAATATTATTAACAGCGGAGTTACAGACTTTGATATAATGGGACTTTCATACTATTATACATGGCATGACTCAAGTATAAAAGGATTAGGCGACAAAATAAGATCTTTAAAATCGAGCCATCCGGATTATGACGTTATGGTTCTTGAAACAGGATATTTATGGACAAGAAAAAACCATGACGCAATGGGAAATATAATAAATACAGCTGATCCTAATTATTTACCTGTTATTCCCGAAAAACAACTTGAATACCTGGTTGACTATACAAGAGAGGTTATGAGAGCAGGAGGAATAGGTGTTATTTTCTGGGAATCTGCATGGGTTTCAACTCCTTGCCGAACACCATGGGGAGTAGGTTCATCACACGACCATGTGGTATTTTTTGATCCTGAAAACACAAATTTTATGGAAAATGGCGGTGGGAGATGGATGGAACGTCACTTTTATGAAGATATTGAAGCCAAAAAAATAATTTTTAAAGTTGATATGACTGACCAGGATGTATCGAATGGAGTTTATATTACCGGATCATGGACAGGTGAAAACTGGCAAATTATCCCTATGGCAGATGAAAAAGATACTACTTTTAGCTATTTTACTTACTTATCACCGGGAGATACAATTGCATACTATTTTTTGAATGACAATGATTGGGAAGCAAAAGAAACTGTACCGGCAGAGTGTGCATTAATGTGGAACACTGACAGAAGGATAATTATTCCAGAAAACGACACAATAGTAGCATTAATCTGGAACAGTTGTGATCCAACAGGATCAAACGATACTATTATTGAAAAAATATCTTTAAAAAATAATCTGGATAAAGATATTGAAATATTCCCTAATCCGTCCAATGGTATTATTAATATTCAACTTAAATCATTGGAGAAAGAAATAATTTTAGAAATTATTGATTCTTCAGGGAAATTAGTAGATGTTTACAGATTTGACCAGAAAAAAGACCTGACTACAATAGATATGTCAAACCTGTCATCTGATTTATATATCTTAAAATTTATCGACCATAAAAATATTATTTATAAAAAACTTGTTTTAAATACTTTCTAATATTTTTTGAAAAATCTTAATAAATCTCAAACTTTTATTTATGAAGAAAATAGCAATTGGCCTTATTATAATTATCTATTTTACGAATTGCTCGAAACAGCAAAATCAATATACTATTGATATTACAAATACTGAGATAAAAATATATTCAGATCATCTAAAATTAGGAGGTATTAACTTTAAAGGTGAAAAAATATCTGTTAATAATTATTATTTGACGATGAATGATAGTCCTGTAATTCCTGTAACCGGAGAGTTTCATTATGCTCGTTATCCTAATAAATACTGGGAAGAATCGATTAGAAAAATGAAAGCTGGTGGGATTGATATCATTGCAACTTATGTATTCTGGATAATACACGAAGAAAATGAAGGAATCTTTGATTGGTCAGGTGATAAAAACCTCCGAAGGTTTGTTGAATTATGTGCTAAAAATAATGTAAAAGCAATTATAAGAATCGGACCTTTTTGTCATGGAGAAATACGCAATGGGGGATTACCTGACTGGTTGCTCAGCAAACCGCTTATAATTCGTTCAAACGATCCAGAATATTTAAAATATGTTGAAAGATTATATTATGAAATTGGCAAACAATTAGAAGGCTTATTATTTAAAGATGGCGGTCCGATATTCGCTATTCAACTTGAAAACGAATTCCAACATTCGGCAGCACCATGGGGTATTACATACCCAGGACAACCATACGATTGGACTTCTGCAGAACGTGATGGACCTTCAATCCAGGCAGGAGTTGGAATTACACAAAGTAATAATCCATATGCAAAGTATGGCAATGAGCATATGAAAATTTTAAAATCTCTCGCGATTAAAGCCGGATTGGAAGTGCCGGTATATACTGCTACAGGATGGGGAAATGCAGCTGTTATAGAAAATGAAAGTCTGCCAGTTACAGGCGCTTATGCCTATCCAACCTGGGCTCCAAAAAATCTTTCCAGCTTATATTTATATACAGATCTTCAAAAAAATCCTGATTATGCACCTATAAGATATAAATCAGAAGATTACCCATATTTTGCTGCAGAAATAGGTGGAGGTATAATGATTAAATACGATCGTCGCCCGACCGTTCCTGCAAATAGTCTGGATGCATTAATTAACAGATTTTTAGGGAGTGGTACAAATGGCATTGGGTATTATATGTTACATGGAGGATCTACCCCACAAGGAAAAAAAATATTTTACAGCGACGAAGCTTATGCATATCCAAAAATATCATACGACTTTCAAGCTCCACTTGGAGAGTATGGACAGGTAAGGCCATCATTCAACAGGTTGAAACTTATCCACTTTTTTCTAAAAAGTTTTGGGAATGAATTAGCTCCAATGGCTGTTGTGCTCCCTGATAATCAATTAAAAATTAAACCGGAAAATACGAGTGATCTGCGGTTTTCTATCAGAGCACAAAATTATTCCGGGTATATTTTCATGTCAAATTTCCAGGATCATTTGGAAACAAAAGATATTAGTAATATTCAATTTATTTTAAAAACTAATAAGGGAGAACTTTATATACCCGAATCTTCAACTTTTACATTAAAAAGTGAAGAAAATGCAATATTTCCATTCAATCTTAATTTAGGAGGCATACTCCTGAACTATTCAACCGCACAACTTCTAACTAAAATCAATCATGAAAATAAACAATTTTATATCTTTTTCTCACTAGAAGGAATAGAACCCGAGTTTTCCATCACAAAAGAAAAAGAAATGATAATTGAATCTGCCAAAGGAATTATAGAAGAAGATTCAAAACGATACTTAATAAAATTTAATGAACAACTTCCAGCCCAATTCACAATAAAAAAGCAGGGAAATTCTGAAATAAAAGTTCTGGTTATTGATAAAAATTTGGCAACTAAAGTTTGGATAAATGAAATTAAAGATAATGAATGCCTTCTTTTTTCAGATGCTTTGATTCTTCAAAATAATAAATCACTTGAATTATATCAAAAAGGCAATAATATAATTGAATTTAAAGTATATCCGGTAATTTCATCATTTCCAAATATTAATTTTGGAGAATTAGAAGTTATTTCTGGAAGTGATGAACTATTTGCTTCTTTTCGAATTACTTTACCGGAAAAAAAATACAACCCTGTCACCAATCAATTAGCGAGCAATAAGCTTAGTTTAATTATTCCAACTGAAAAACCCGAATTTTTAAATGATATATTTTTAGAAATTGATTATCAGGGAGATAATGGACTGGCATTTATAAATGGAGAATTAGTTGCTGATAATTTATATAACGGCAATAATTGGGAAATAGGACTTAAAAAATTCCAAGAATTAAAGGATAATAAAGAAATAGTATTATATTTCAGACCTTTATATAATGGAGCTACTTTTTTTAAAGATTTCTCAGCTGATATTATTCCCGATTTTAGTGAAACAAGGAAATTTTTAAAAATTAATAATATTGAATATATTCCTGAATATAAATCTGTTATTCAGTTTAAATAATCTTATCAAAGTATTATATCTATTTCAATAAAAGAATCTAAAAAGGTTCTTTTCTCAATATTCCTTAATAAATACTTTTAAATTATAAAGATTTATAATATATTTTCAGATTCAAATTATATTATAAACTTTATAAAAGCTTAAAAATAATAATGTTAAAAAAAATAAGTATTTCAATTCTTCTTCTTGTTTTTATCACAATATTCAATGTAAACGGTAAAATTCAGGATTCTATCTCTTTAAAAGGATTATGGGGATTTCAAAAAGATCCGGCTGATGAAGGAATTGAAAAAAAATGGTACCTGTTTAATTTTAAAGATTCTATTCTTTTACCTGGATCGATGATAGAACAAAACAAAGGCGATAAACTCACACTTCAAACAAAATGGACCGGAAGTATATATGATAGCTCGTGGTTTTACAATCCAAGGATGGAAAAATATCGCCAATCCGGCAATTTAAAATTTCCTTTCTGGCTTACTCCCAAATGTCATTATCTGGGCTCTGCCTGGTACCAAAAAAAAATAATAATTCCGCCAGAATGGGAATCTCAGAGAATAATACTTTTTATGGAACGTCCGCACTGGGAAACCAGAGTATGGATTGATAGTACTGAAACGGGCATTCAAAACAGTTTATCTACTCCTCATGTTTATGACATTACATCATTAATTGATACGGGTACATATACAATAACTGTTAGAGTTGATAATCGAATTAAAGAAATAAATGTTGGTCCCGATTCACATAGTCTTACCGATCATACACAAGGTAACTGGAATGGTATTGCAGGTAAAATTGAAATAAGAACTGAACCACTTGTATATATTGACGAAGCTAAACTTTTTCCTGATATTCAAAACAAATCAGTAAAAGCTGTAATCAACATAATTAACACCTTAAATGAATCTTTAGCTGGCAATATTAATATGGATGCCGAATCTCTTAATTCTTTTAAAAAAATACAATTTCCTTTAAAATTAACACAAATAGAAATTAAAACAGATACAACCAAAATCGAATTATACTATTTTATGGGAGATAATGCGCAATTATGGGATGAATTCAATCCGGTTTTATATACATTAAAATTATCATTAGAAAGTAAAGCTGGAAAATCGGAAAAAGAAATAATATTTGGTATTCGTGAATTTAAAACTAACGGAACCCTATTCGAAATTAATGGAAGACCGGTTTTTCTTAGAGGAAATGTTGATTGTGCAGCATTCCCGCTTACAGGATACCCTGCTACTGATATTGCTTCATGGGAACGTATTTTTAAAATTTGCAAGAGTTATGGATTAAACCACGTTCGTTTTCATTCATGGTGCCCTCCTGAAGCTGCTTTTATTGCCGCAGATATGATTGGAATATATCTCCAGGTTGAAGCTGCAAGTTGGGCAAATCATGGTACAACCATTGGGGATGGAGACCCTATTGATAAATATATTTATGATGAAACTGAACGGATTATTAATGCCTATGGCAATCACCCTTCTTTTTGCATGATGGCCTATGGGAACGAACCTGCAGGGAAAAACCAGGTTGAATTCTTGGGAAAATATGTTGAATATTGG